>NZ_JBHYJD010000052.1:0-72725 GCF_042740555.1 Nonomuraea sp. NPDC059007
TCAACGTCCTGCACGCCATCTTGCGCACCCGCAAGCCCTACGACCCCGGGCACCAGATCCGCACCGCAGCTTGACAGAAGCATTAGGCAGCCGCCGATCTCGGCGAAGACGTCCTCGCGCAGCGGCAGGTAGCGCAGGGTCCGCGCGAGGCCGACCATGCGCAGGTCGGGCCGGGTGGGCCGGACGCCTTCGATGAAGTGGTGGTCGATGCCGCGCCGGCGGAGCTGCGCGGAGAGCGTGGCGGTGGAGACCGTCCGCAGCGCCGCGATCGTCGGATCGTCCAGGGGGTACGGCGCCGCCGCCCGCCCCCGCCCGACCGCGGCGGCCCGGCTCTCCTCGTCGGCCCTCGGCTGCGCGCCCCACGCGGCAGGGGCGGCCCGGGGCTCGGCGACGACCTCGTTGCGCAGCCGTCCGGCGTCTTCGAGCTCGACCTCGACCACGTCGCCCGGCTTCACGACGGTCGAGCCGGCGGGTGTGCCGGCGAGGATGAGGTCGCCGGGCTCCAGCGTCATGTACCGCGACAGGTCGGCGATGAGCAGGTCGAAGCCGAACAGCAGTTCGCCGGTGTCGGCCTCCTGCGCGAGCTCGCCGTTGACGTAGGTCCGCAGCCGCAGGGCCCCGGGGTCCACGCCGGTGAGGATGGCGGGGCCGACGGGCGTGTAGCCGTCCTGGCCCTTGGCGCGCAGGTTGGATCCCCGGTCGGCGTGCCGGAAGTCGTACACCCCGAAGTCGTTGGCGGCGGTGTAGCCCGCGACGTGCTCCAGCGCCCGCTGCGGCGGCACGCACCGGGCGCGCGCGCCGATGACGACGGCGATCTCGCCCTCGAAGGTGAGCAGCTCGCACCCGGCCGGGCGCACGACGGGCCGGCCCGACCAGGACAGCGAGGAGGGTGGCTTGAGGAAGTAGGAGGGCGCCGAGGGGAGGCGTCCCCGTTCGGCGGCCCGGCCGCGGTAGTTGAGGTGAACGGCGATGATCTTCCCCGGCGCCAGGCCGAGCGGGTGATCCATGGCGACTCCAGATCATATACGACATCGTGGATGATAGCGGATCCGAAGGATGGAGTACTATAGACAAAGATATCTGAGTTCGTACATGATTTTGCGATGCCGGGGGGTGGAACAGGCCCCCCGCCCTTCGGCATACTCAGTGAGCCGATGCCGGGCCTGGGAGGATGCGCATGGGAGAGATCGTCCTGGCAGCCAAGATCACACACGTCCCGTCCATCTGGCTGTCCATCCAGCCGGGCAAGCACTACGGCATCCGCCGGCCGGCCGAGATGGCGCTGACGGAGATCGGCAGGCGCGCCCGCGAACTCGGCGCCGAGACCTTCCTGGTGGCCGACACCCACTGGATGAACAGCATCGGCTTCCACCTCAACGGCAAGGAGCGCCACCGCGCCTCCTACGCCAGCCACGAGCTCCCGCACTTCATCCACGACCTCAAGTACGACTACGACGGCGACCCCGAGCTGGCCGAGCTCATCGGCGAGGAGATCGTCGCCGGCGGCCAGAAGGCGCACGTGCACACCTACAAGGACCTCGGCCTGGAGTACGCCACGCTCGTGCCCATGTACTTCGTCAACGGCGACGCCGCCATCAGGGTGCTGCCGATCGGGTGCAACATCTACTCCTCCATCGACGAGAACCGCCGGATCGGCGAGGCGCTGCGCCGCGCGATCCTGCGCAGCGGGCGCAAGGTGGCCTTCCTGGCCAGTGGCTCGCTCTCGCACGCCTTCCCGCCCAACGAGATCGCCGAGACCCTGCTCAACGAGGTCAGCAGCGCGTTCAACCGCAAGACCGACATGGCGGTGCTCGACCTGTGGACCGAGGGGCGGATCGCGGAGTTCCTGGAGATGCTGCCCGACTACAACCTGCGGTGCACGGGCGAGGGCGCCATGGCCGACACCGCCATGCTCTTCGGGCTGCTCGGCTGGGACGAGTACACGGGCAAGGGCGAGCAGCTCTGCCCGTACTTCGGCAGCAGCGGCACCGGGCAGGTGGTGGTCGACTTCCCGGTGCCCTCGTGGAGTAACATCTGAAATCGTATGTGAAAGGTGCTGGAGTCATGGGAGAGCCGGCCGTACGCGTGTTCGCCGCCGAGGTGACGGCCGGTCCCCCGGTGCTGCTTCTGCACGGGTTCGCCTCCGACGGGCAGCGCGACTGGGTGGGGACCGGGATGGCGGACGCGCTGGCCGCGACCGGCCGCCGGGTCGTCGTCGCCGACCTGCCGGGGCACGGGGACAGCGCGGCGCCGGTCGGCCCGGCGGAGGCGGGGGCCCGCCGGATCGCCGAGGCGCTGGTCGCGGTGATGGACGACGGGGTGTTCGACGTCGTCGGGTACTCGCTGGGGGCCAGGATCGCCTGGGAACTGCCCGGCGCGGCGCCCGGCCGGGTGCGCAGGGCGGTGCTGGGCGGGCTCAGCCCGTCCGACCCGTTCACCGCCGTCGACGTCGAGGCGCTGCGCCGGGCCGTCGCGGGCGGTCCCGCGCCCGCCGACCCGCTCACCGCCATGATCGCTGATATGGTCCTCGCCCAGGGCCATCGGGCGGCCGGGCTGGTGACCTGCGTGGAAGGGTTGCGCGCCACCCCGTTCGAGCCGGGGGCGTGGACCGGCGCCGAGCCTCCGGTGTTCGTCGCGGGGCGGGAGGACGTGGTCGTGGCCGGAATCGAGCGTATCGTCGGGCAGGTGACGGGTGCCCGGCTGGTCACCGTCGCGGGCGACCACGTCGAGGCGTTGTCCGGTCCCGGCCTGCGCGAGGTCGTGACGACGACGCTGGCGCCTTGACAACGAGGGGGATCCCGGACATGAGAGGGATCTCGACATGAGGGGAGAGCGGTGAGTACCGCGAAGGGGTCCACGCGGGCCAATGCGTCCAAGGCCGAGATCAGCTACGAGCTGCTGCGCTCGCGCATCCTCGACGGCACCTACGGGCCCGGCTACCGGCTGGTGATGGACCAGCTCGCCCGCGAGACCGGGGTCAGCACCATCCCGCTGCGCGAAGCCGTACGGCGGTTGCAGTCCGACGGGCTCGTCGAGGTGGTGCGCAACATCGGCGCCCGGGTGGCCGTCTTCGACGCCGCCCAGGTCGAGCACGCGCTGCAGGTGCTGGCCCGGCTGGAGGGGTACGCCACGGCCATCTCGGCGCCGCTCATGACCCCGGAGCAGCTCGCGCGGGCCCGCGCGGTCAACGACCGGATGGTCGAGGCGCTGGAGGAGTTCGACCCGGTGTCGTTCACCGCGCTGAACAGGGAGTTCCACTTCGCCATCTACGCGCAGTGCCCGGACGAGCACCTGCTGGCGCTGCTGGAGGCGGAGTGGGCCAGGCTGGACCACATGAGGCGCTCCACCTTCAGCCACGTGCCGGGGCGGGCGCGCCGTTCCGTGGAGGAGCACGAGCACATGCTCGACCTGATCCAGGCGGGAGCGCAGGCCCAGGAGATCGAGCGGGTGGCCTGCGCCCACAAGATCGCCACCGCCGACGCACTCCACAAGGCCCAGGCCAAACACCTCAAGACCAGCTGAGCCACCCCACCACCGGCCGGACGCCACCGCTCAGCTCAGCGGCGACCTCATGGGCACGCGCGTGAGGCTGTCCTTCGCGTGGGAGACGACCCACGGCACCACAAGCGGAGGGCGCTCACTGGACGGCCTCGTGGCTCGCTCTGCCGGGAGGTCCTTCGCGGGAGACCGGGCGTGGTTCAGGTGAGGAGCTGCCCGCCGTCCACCTGGATGACGGTGCCGGTGATGTGGCGGGCGGCGGGCGAGGCGAGGAAGAGGACCAGCGGCGTGATGTCGCCGGTCCCGGCGATCCTGCCGAGCGGGATGCGCGACTCCCAGGCGGCGCGGGCCGCGGGGTCGGACATGAGGCCGGCGGTCATCGGGGTCAGCACCGGGCCGGGCGCGACCCCGTTGGCCCTGATCCCGTGGGGGGCCAGCTCCAGGGCGGCGGTCCTGGTCAGGGCGTCCACGGCGGCCTTGGTGGCCTCGTAGTGACCCAGGCCGGCGGTGGGCTGGCGGGCGCCGATCGAGCTGATGTTGACGACGCAGCCCCCGCGCCCGGCCGCGATCATGGCGGCGGCGACCGCCCGGGTGACGGTGAACGTGCCGCGCAGGTTGACCGCGACGACCCGGTCGAAGACCTCCAGCGGCAGCTCCACCAGCGGGCCGCCACCGGCGACGACTCCGGCGTTGTTGACCAGGACGTCGATCGTGTCCCCCACACCGGCCAGCGCGGCGTCCACCGACGCGGCGTCGGTGACGTCCATGGTCACCGACGCGGCCCCGATCTCGGCGGCGGCCTTCTCCCCCGCCTCCCCGTCCACGTCGGCGATCACCACCCGGTCCCCCGCCCGCCTGAACGCCCGCGCCACCGCCTTCCCGATCCCACTGGCCCCGCCGGTGACCAGCACCAGCCGTCCGGAGCGGCCCTGCTCACCGGAGAGGTCGTGGTCCGGCCCGCCAGATGCCGCGGGATCGGCGTGCGGGCTCATCGGGCGTACGCCACGATCACGCGGGGGCAGCCGGGCAGGCACAGGGTCGGGCCGGGTTCCCAGCCCGCCTCGGTGAGCCAGCCGCGTACCTCGTCCTCGGGATAGACCGTGGTGCCGTCGATGACCAGGTACTCGGCGGCGTGCAGGGCGTCCACGACCCGCTGCACGGGGTCGGCGTCGAGGAAGAAGTCCAGCAGGAGCAGCGTGGCGCCGGGTGAGGCGAGTTCGCGGGCGCGTTCGGCGTAGCGGATGTTCCGTTCCGGGCCGAAGCGGTGCACGACGTGCTCCAGCAGGACGAGGTCGTAGCCGGTGGTCAGGTCAGCGGTGAACGGGTCGGCGGCGGCCAGTTCGGCGCGGTCGCCGACGCCCGCCTCGTCCAGCGTCCGCTTCGCGAAGGCGGCCAGGTCGCCCTCGGCGCAGAACGTGCCGCGCAGTTCCGGAGCCACGTTCAGGGCCTGGGCCAGGAACGCCCCGGACAGTCCGCCCAGGTCCAGGGCGCGGCGGTGCGGGGTGAAGTCGTAGTGCGCGGCGAGCGTCTTGGCGTGCAGGGAGTTGTAGGTCATCACGCCGGTGAGGAACACCTCCATCCGCTCGCCTTCCAGGTCCAGCGGCGCGGGCTCCCCCGTACGGGCGCTGGCGCCGAAACCCAGCCAGTGCGGGTAGCTGACGGCCTCCAGGAAGGTGAGGAAGGGGCGCAGGTCGAGCTCCCCCGCCGCGCCGGTCAGGTGGCGGGCGGTGGCGGGCGTGTTGGTGTAGACGCCGCCGGTCCTGGTGAGCAGGCCGAGGCCGGACATGGCGTCGGCGAGGATGCGCACGGTGCGCTCCGGGAGGCCGGTGCGCCGGGCCAGGTCGGGCGCGCTCGCCGGGCCGGTGGCCAGCGCGGCGAACAGGCCGAGCTCGCCGGCCGCGAAGAGCTGTTTGGCGGCCATGTATCCGGTGGCCACCTCCACGATGCGCGCCGCGCCGCTGCTGTCCTGGTAAAGCGACATGTGACACCCCTTCAGGAGCGAACAGTATCGGGAATGCTATACGATTCTTGGGCGTGGCCGCCAGGCCCGTCGTCGCTCGGCTCAGGAGGTGTGCGGTGCGATACTCCGGTGCGGTGCCCAGGCGCAGGCTCGGCGTACGGGGGCCCTTGGTCCCCATGGCCGGGCTCGGCTCGTGGAACACCTGGGATCGGATGGAGTTCGGCGCGGCGGTCGAGCTGATCGGCGCCGCCGTACGCCATGGGGTGAGCCTGTTCGACGTCGCCCACTACAACGCCGGGCCGCACGCCGAGGACGCGACGACCGACGTGATCTTCGGCAAGGCGGTCAGGGAGGCGGGGATCGCGCGCGAGGAGTACACGCTGTGCGGGAAGCTCTGGCTCTGGGACTACCCCGCCAGCTCCTTCGCCGCGCAGATCGAGACGTCGCTGGAGCGGATCGGCACCGACCGGGCCGACCTCGTGGTCGTCGGCGACTTCCTGGGTGAGCTCGACCTGCGCGCGGTGCTGGCCGACGTGTCGGAGCTGGTGCGGGCGGGGCGGTTCGCGGCCTGGGGGGTCAACAACTGGGCGGCGCGCGATCTCGGGCGGGCGTGCGCGCTGGCGGCCGCCGAGGGGTTCACGCCGCCGTCGTTCGCCCAGCTCAAGTACAGTCTGGCCCGGCGTTCGGTGCCCGAGGGCCTGCCGTACGGCCGGCTGCTGTCGCAGGCGGGTCTCGGGCTGCAGGCCTCCGACGTGTTCGAGGGCGGCATCCTGGCGGGCCGGCTGCACCCGCGGCGCAAGATCGGCGCGGACCCGGGCGGCATCCGCGAGCGGATCCGCGCCTCGTTCCCGCTGGTCATGCGGGCCGCCGAGCGCTTCGGCGCCACCCCGGCGCAGCTGGCCGTCGCCTTCTGCTTCACGCACCCGGCGGTCGCGACCGTGCTGTTCGGGGCGAGCGGCCTGCGCCAGCTCGAGGAGAACCTGGGCGCCCTCACCCTTCTCGAACGGCACGGCCCCGAACTGCGCGAAGCCGTGGCCGAGCTGTGGCTGGACCGGGGCGTGGTCGACCCCGAGGCCTCCTGGGGAACCGCCTAGGCCTGGTGCACGACGCGCCCGTCCACCATCGTCAGCGCGACGGGCACCCCGGGCAGCGCGGCGGGCTCGACCGCGCGCAGGTCGCCGCCGAGCACGCACAGGTCGGCCACCTTGCCCGCCTCCAGCGTCCCCTTCCAGTCCTGCGCGCCGTCCTGCCGGGCCGGGACGACGGTGTACGCGCGCAGCGCCTCGTTCATGGGCAGTCCCGCCTGGGCCACGCCCACCCGCCAGTCGGGCGTGAGCACGGGCGCGTCCGAACTGAGGCAGAGCCGTACCCCCGCCGCCAGCGCCTCGCGCAGGGGCCAGGCGCCCGCGAGCGCCTCCGGCCCCAGCGCGGCGGCGAGCATGTCCCCGGTGGCCGCCGCGATGCCCGGCTGGGTGTTGAGCCCGATCCCCGAGGCGGCCATCGCCGCGAGCGTCCGCGGCGCGACCAGGTCGCCGTGGATGACGTAGTGGCGCCGGTCTCTGCCGTCGCGGGCGGCGGCGGCCCGCATGGCCTCGACCGCGGCGTGCACGGCCCTGCCGCCGGTGGCGTGCACGCCGACCTGGTACCCGGCCGCGTGCGCCGCGGCGATCATCTCGGTCAGCGCGGCCGCGCGGGCCTCGGGTGAGGAGCCTTCGACCAGGAGCCCGCCGTGGCCGCCGTGCGTGTAGGGCTGGTCCGTCCACGCGGTGCCCATCGGCGGGATGCCGTCGGCGAAGATCTTGACCCCCGCCACGTTCAGCCATCCCGGCACCTCGGCGGGCGGCCGGAAGCCGCGCAGCCCCTCCCGCAGGTCCGCCAGGGTGCTGGGCCCGTCGAGCTCCCCGAACAACATCAGCGCGGTGACCCTCGCCGTGAGCCGCCCGTCCGCGGCCAGCCGCGCGTAGTCGCGCAGCGCCGCCGACCCGAAGCAGCCGGTACGGCCGGCGTCCTCCCCCGGCCCCAGCCCCGGCTCGGTGTAGCTGGTGACGCCCAGCGAGGCCAGCAGCCGCCCGGTGCGCAGGATGGCGGCGCGGCGCTGCCGTCCGTTCTCCAGCCGGACCGGCGCGCCGTCGTGCCCGCCCGCGGCCAGCTGGTCCATGAGCAGTTCCGGCCACATCGCGCCGAGCCACACGCCGTGCAGGTGCGAGTCGTTGATGCCCGGCAGCACCGACCGGCCGCGCAGGTCGATCACCCGGGTGCCGGGTCCGATGAGCGGCGCGACCTCGCGGGCGGAGCCGGCGCGGGCGATGAGCCGGCCGCGTACCGCGAGCGCCTCGACGACACGATCTTCCTGGTCGAGCGTGTGCACCACTCCGCCCGTGAGCACCGTGTCGGCGGGCCGGGAACCGTTGCGCAACATCTTCCTCCCCACTCTGGACACCACTGCGTGGATGCCCATAACGTACACGGAATCAGATACGATTCGAGTTCTGAACCCCGGGTGCGTCTCTCACCCAGGCGAGCGGAGGTAGGCATGCCTTTGCATCCCGACGCGCAGGCGATCATCGACCGCACTCCCGCCGTAGAAGCAGGCCGGCCCGTCGTGCTGGACCCCCAGACCATGCGCGAGCAGTTCCGCACCACCTGGCGGCTGCCCGACATCCTGCCCGCTGTGCACCGGGTGCGCGACACCGCGATCCCCGGCCCGGCCGGTGAGATCCCCGTGCGCGTCTACACCCCGGAGGGCGCCGGGCCCTTTCCGGCCTTCGTGTGGTTCCACGGCGGCGGGTGGACGATCGGCAGCCTTGAGGAGAACGAGTACGCCTGCCGTACCGTCTGCGCGCAGGCGGGTGTCGTCGTGGTCTCGGTGGACTACCGGCTCGCGCCCGAGAACCCCTATCCGGCCGCGGCCGACGACTGCTTCGCGGCCGTTCGCTGGGTGCACGGGCACGGGGCGGAGATCTCGGCCGATCCGGAGAGGATCGCGGTCGGCGGGGAGAGCGCGGGCGGCAACCTGGCCGCCGTGGCCGCGCTGAAGGCCCGCGACCTGGGCGGACCGCGGCTGGGGCTGCAGGTGCTGGTCTCGCCGGTGCTCGGGCATCCCGACGACGGGCGCGCCTCCTACCGGGAGTTCGCCGAGGGCTACTTCCTGTCACGGGCGAGCATGGAGTGGTTTTTCACCCTTTATCCGCGTGATCCCACGAACCTGCGCGACCCCTACCTGCTGCCGCTGCGGGCCGATGACCTGTCGGGCCTGGCCCCGGCGCTGGTGCTGGGGGCGGAGTACGACGTGCTGCGCGACGAGGGCGAGGAGTACGCGGCCCGGCTGCGCGCGGCGGGGGTGCCGGTGGAGGTGGTCCGCTACGACGGGCTGATCCACGGCTTCTTCGGCCTGCTGGCCACCGAACTGCCCGCCGCGGGCGCTGCGCACGACCGGGTCGTCCAGGCGCTGCGGGCGGCGTTCGGCGGAGGCGGGCGGTGAGCGGCAGCACCCCCGGCCCGGACCCCGGCCCGGACACGGCCCTCAACCCGGACCCGCACGGAAACCCGGACGCGCACGGAAACCCCGACCCGCACCCCAGCCCCGGCCCGCACCTCAGCCCCGGCCCGCACCTCAGCCCGGACGCGCACCCCAGCTCGGACGCGATCCTCCGGCTGGAGGCGGTCGGCGTCAACCGGGGCGAGGCCGAGATCGTCCACGAGGTCTCGCTGGAGGTCGGGCCCGGGACGGTGACCGTCGTCCTGGGCTCGAACGGGGCCGGGAAGACCACGCTCATGGACGGCATCGCCGGCGTCGCCCGGGTGTCGTCGGGCGCCATCCGGCTCGGCGGCAGCCCGATCGAGAAGCTGCCGGCCTACCGGCGGGCCCGCGCCGGCCTCGGCTACGTCGAGCAGTCACGCACCGTCTTCCGCACGCTCACCGTCGAGCAGAACCTGCTGGTCTCGCGCAGCGGGCAGGGCGAGCTGGGCCGCGTGTTCACGCTCTTCCCCGAGCTGGAGCGCCGCAGGAACCTGCAGGCCGGGCACCTGTCGGGCGGCGAGCAGCAGATGCTCGTGCTCGGCCGCGCGCTGGTCGGCGACCCGCGGGTCATGCTCATCGACGAGATGTCCATGGGCCTGGCGCCCGTGGTGGTGCGCCGGCTGATGGGGGCGGTGGGCGACATGGTCGGCCTCGGCATCTCGGTCCTGCTCATCGAGCAGTTCGCGGCGCTGGCGCTGGAGATCGGCACCCGCGCGTACGTGCTGCGCAAGGGGCGGGTGGTCTACGCCGGCTCGTGCGCGGAGCTGAGGCGGGACCCGGACCTGCTGCACGAGTCCTACTTCGGGGTGGCGCCGGCATGAACCCGCGCTCCCTGGCGATCGGGCTCGGCCTGGCCGTGGCGGCCTGCGTCGCCGTGCCCGCCCTGTTCTCCGCCCACTGGGTCTTCCTGGCGATCACCGCCGTCGTCGTCTCGGTCATCATGCAGAGCTACGGCGTGATCGTCGGCAGGGCCGGGATGATGTCGCTGTGCCAGATGTCGTTCGCGGCCATCGGCGCCTGGGTGGTGCTGAAACTCAACCTGCACGACGCCCCCGGCGGGTTCCTGCTCTGGCTCGTGCTGGGCGGGCTCGCGGCGGTCCCGGTGGGGGTGCTGATCGGCCTGCCCGCGCTGCGCATCCGCGGCGTCAACCTGGCCGTGGTCACGTTCGGGTTCGCGGTCTCGACCGACATCGTGCTCAACGCCAACCAGTTCCCCGGCACCGGTGAGCTGAAGACGGTCGTGCGGCCGGCGCTGTTCTCGGGCGACCGGGCCTACTTCGTGCTCACGGTGATCGTCTTCTGCCTCGTGGCGATCGGGCTGGCTCTGTTCAACCGCACCCGGCTCGGCATGTCCTGGCTGGAGCTGAAGCACTCCGAGCGGGCCGCGGCCGCGCACGGGGTCTCGGTGGCGCGCAGCAAGCTGGCCGCGTTCGCCATCAGCGCGTTCGTCGCGGCCGTCGGCGGCGGGCTGATGGCCGGTCAGCTCGGCCTGGTGGTCGCGCAGAACTTCTCGATGGGACAGTCGCTGGCCTTCTTCGCGGTCGCGATCCTCATCGGGCCGCACCACGTGGACGGCGCGATCATGGGCGGCCTCTTCGGCGCGATCATGGCCACGATCCTGGAGCGGCTCCACCTGCCGCAGGACCTGGGCGGCATGCTGTTCGGCGTCTTCGCCGTGCTCGCGCTGCGCTCCGGCGTGAGCCAGACCGACTTCGTCCAGGCCCGCAGGCGCGAGCGGGCGGCGCGGCCCCTGCTCGAAGGGCGCGGCGAGGTTCACGCGGCGGTGGTGCCGGCGCCCGTGCCGCCGTCCGGGCCGCCGGGTCCCCCGCTGCTGGAGGTCAGCGGCCTCACCGTGCGCTTCGGCGAGGTCACCGCGCTGCACGAGGTGGACCTCACCGTGCCGGAGGGCGCGGTGGCGGGTCTCATCGGGCCCAATGGGGCGGGCAAGAGCACGTTCATCGCCGCCGTGACCGGTTTCCTCGGCGGCTACCGGGGCTCGATCGTGCTCGCCGGCCGGCCGCTGGACGGGCTGCGGCCCGAGGTGCGGGCCGGGCGCGGGCTGCGCCGTACCTTCCAGACCACCACGATCCCGGCCGAGCTGACCCAGTACGAGTACCTGACGATCGGGGCCGGGCGCCGCCTGGACCGGGGCGAGGCAGGGGAGCTGCTGGAGTTCTTCGGCTGCCCGCCGGCGGACGTGCCGGTGTCGCTGCTGGACGCCGGGACCCGGCGGCTGCTCGACGTGGCCGCCGCCGTCGCCGCCCGGCCCAAGGTGGCGCTGCTCGACGAGCCTGCGGCCGGCCAGTCGGGCG
This sequence comes from Nonomuraea sp. NPDC059007, assembly GCF_042740555.1. Taxonomy (NCBI): domain Bacteria; kingdom Bacillati; phylum Actinomycetota; class Actinomycetes; order Streptosporangiales; family Streptosporangiaceae; genus Nonomuraea; species Nonomuraea sp. NPDC059007. The sequence continues at coordinate 11,291 of NZ_JBHYJD010000052.1, forward strand.
CGGAGTCGATGCGCTTCGCGGCGCGGCTGGCCGAGGTGCCGGCCCGCTTCGGCGTCGCCGTCCTGCTGGTCGAGCACGACATGGAACTCGTCTCCGCGGCCTGCTCGCAACTCACCGTCCTCGACTTCGGGCGGGTCATCGCCTCCGGCCCCACCAGGGACGTCATGGAGGACCCCGCCGTCGTCAACGCCTACCTCGGCATAGCGGCTGCCCCGCTGGCCTGATCTCCCTGAGGAGGAAGCACGCACATGCAGCTTTCACACAGGCTCGCCGCCGCGTCCGGGGCCGCGGCGCTCGCGCTGACCGGATGCGCCGCCGGCGGCGGCACCGACGGGCCCATCAAGGTCGGCTCGATCAACGGCGTCACGGGCCAGTTCCAGGCGCCCGAGGTGCCCAAGGCCGTGCAGGCCGTCTTCGACGAGGTCAACGCGGCGGGCGGGATCGGCGGCCGCACGATCGAGTTCATCAGCAAGGACGACGCCATGAACCCGCAGCGCTCCACCGAGGCGGCCGTGGAGCTGATCGAGTCCGAAGGCGTGGTGGCGCTCGTCGGCTCCTCCAGCGCCGTCGACTGCGGCCTGAACCGGGCCAAGTACGGCAGCGCCGGCATCGTCTCCATCCCGGCCGTCGGCGTCGACCCCGCCTGCTTCACCAGCCCGAACATCGCCCCCGTCAACCCGGGCCCCTACAAGCTGCTCACCGCCGCCCTGTACTTCCTGTCGCAGACCAAGAAGCACGAGAAGGTCTGCGCCTACCTGACGGTCCTGCCCGGCAGCGGCGACGGCATCGAGAACGCCATCAAGGAGTGGTCCACGGTCACCGGCAAGCAGCTGACCGTCAAGGAGACCTCCGTCGGCACCGGCGACCCGACCCCCTACCTGGTCAAGGCCAAGGAGGCGGGCTGCACGGGCATCGTCTACAACTCCCAGGTCGGCCCCTGGTTCGCCCAGGCCAAGACCCAGGGCATGACCGCCGTCGACTTCGCCATGCTGGCCAACAGCTACACCGACGCCAACGCCCAGGCGATCCCCGAGGGCCTCAACGTGTACTCGGCCACCGAGTGGCAGCCCTACACCGACGAGAGCCTGCCGGGCAACGACAGGTGGGCCAAGATCGTCGGCGCCAAGGGAATTCCGAAGACGGCCTTCAGCCAGGGGGCGGTCATGGCGGCCGACGTCTTCGTCCAGGTGCTCAAGGGCATCCGGGGGCCGATCACGCGCGAGTCGGTCACCAAGGCCTTCAAGGAGATGAAGCCGGTGGACTATCCCATGGTCGGCACGCCGTACGTGTTCGGGCCGGGCGAGGCGCACAACCCGGTCGAGGGCGCCAGGTTCGTGAAGGCGGAGAACCGCGCGTGGCGGGTGCTGCCCGAGGGGTTCGTCGTCCCCGGCAAGGGCTGAGCGATGCTCAACTCCCTGATCGCCGGGCTGACGAGCGGCGGCGTGTACGCGCTGCTCGGGCTGTGCGTGGTGCTGACCTACCGGCTGGTCGCCGTGGTGAACTTCGCCATGGCGGCCACGGGGGCGGTGGGCGCGTACGTGATGGTGTCGCTGATCGGCGCGGGCGTGCACGGGGCGCTCGCACTGGCCGCGGGGGTCGTGGCGGGCGCCGCGCTGTCGGCGCTCGTCGGCGCGGTGCTCGTGCGGTGGTTCGGCGAGCACAGCGAGCGGACCAAGGCGGCGGTGACCGTCGCGCTCTACGTGGCCGTCATGGCGATCGGGCTGCGCGTGTTCGGCAGCGCCACCACGGGCACCCGGCGCTTCCCCGCGCCGCTGGACGGGCCCGCGTTCGTGCTGGGCGACGTGGTGGTGCCGGTCTCCACGCTGGTCTCGCTGGCCTTCGCCGCGCTCATCACCGCCGGGGTGGGGCTGCTGTTCAGCCGGACCCTGCTGGGCCTGCGGCTGCAGGCGCTGTCGGAGCGTCCGACGACCGCGCAGGTGGTCGGCATCGCCGTGCCGCGCCTGGCCATGGCGGTGTGGGCGGTCATCGGCGGGCTCAGCACGCTCGTCATCGTCCTGGTCGCGCCCCGGCTGGGCGGCGACTTCGCCACGCTCGGCAACCTCATCACCACCGCGCTGGCCGTGGCCATGGTGGGCGCGTTCCGCAGCCTGCCCATGACGCTGGCCGGCGGGCTGATCCTCGGGCTGCTGGAAGGCGTCGCCGTGTCGCTGAGCGGCCTGCAGGCCTACCGCGGCGTGGTGCCCTTCCTGGTGATCCTGGTGCTGCTGTGGTGGCGCAGCAGGAACGAGGTCTGGGACACCGCCCACACCCGCTGAGAAAGGACCCCGATCGTGCCTGTCCCGACCGCCACCCGCGCCGCCGTGCTCCGCGAGCACGGCGAGCCGCTGGTCATCGAGGAGCTCCCGCTGCCCGGGGAGGTGGAGCCGGGCGCGGCCGTCGTCAGGATCGGCTGCGCCACCCTGTGCGCCACCGACGTGCACATCTGGTCCGGGGCGATGTCCTGGCCGGGAATGCTGCCCATGGTGCTCGGCCACGAGATGTCGGGGACGGTCGCCGCCGCCGGACCGGGCACCCTGGACGCGCTGGGCCGGCCGGTGCGGGCCGGGGACCGGATCGGCTGGTCGGAGTCGACGTGCGGGCACTGTCACGGCTGTACCGTGCTGCGCGCCCCGGTCGCCTGCGCCCAGCGGGGGTACGGGTTCACGCAGCGCGCGGACGCGTGGCCGTACTCCACCTGCGGTCTGGCCGAGTACGCCTACGTCAGGCCGGGCGCGCTGAAGCTCCTGCTGCCCGACGACGTCCCCGACACCTGGGCCGCCGCGGCGGGCTGCGCCGTCAAGACCGTCGTGCACGCGTACGGCAGAGCCGGCGGCATCCGTCCCGGCGCCGCGGTCGTCGTCCAGGGCGCCGGCGCCCTCGGCCTGGTGGCCACGGCCATGGCCGCCGCCTCGGGGGCGGGCACCGTCATCACCGTCGGCGCCCCGGCGGCCCGGCTGGAGCTGGCCCGCGGCTTCGGCGCCGACGTCGTGATCGGCCTGGACGGCACGCCGCCGGAACGCCTCGGCCAGGTCCTGGAGGCCACCGACGGGCGCGGCGCCGAACTCGTGCTCGACCTGGCCGGCGCGCCCGGCGTGGCGGCGGAGGCGGTGGACATGGCCGCCTGGGGCGGCACGTTCGTGGTCGTCGGCAGCACCGGCCCGCGCCCCGACCCGGTTCCCATGGGCACGGTCATGGGCAAGGAGCTGACCGTTCTCGGCTCGCTCAACGGCGACATCGGCGACTACCACCGCGCCCTGGAGTTCCTGCGCGCCTTCCGCACGCGCTTCGACTGGAACGCCATGTTCGGCGCCCCCGCCGGGCTGGGCGCGGCCACCGGCGCGCTCCGGTCGATGTCGAGGCTCGACGAGGTCAAAGCCGTCATCCACCCGTGGCTACCGTGACGAGGAGTCCCATGCACACCGTTCCCCGCCGCACGATCGGCACGCACGGGCCCGAGGCGTCGGTCCTGTCCCTGGGCTCCTGGCACATCTACGACCGCATGGACTTCGCCGAGGCCGTCGCCATGGTCCGCCACGCCGTCGACCTGGGCGTCAACCTGTTCGACGTCGGCGTCTACGGCATGCCGGGGCACCCGCCGGTCTTCACCGACGTCCTGTTCTCGGCCATCGTGCGCGCCGCGGGCGTGGCCAGGGAGGACTACCTGCTGTCGGAGAAGCTCTGGCTGGAGCGCTACCCCGAGCAGCCGTTGCGCGAGCAGCTGGAGCACGCCCTGTTCCGGGCCGGCGCCGACCGGGCCGACCTGGTCGTCCTCGGCGACGTCCGGCGCGCCGACCTCGATCTGGAACGGCTGGCCGGCGACCTGGCCGAACTGGAGCGCGACGGGATCATCGGCTGCTGGGGCGTCAACAACTGGTCGGCGAGCACGATCAGGACGATCCGCGGGCACGCCCAGGCCGCCGGCTCCCCCGGGCCCCAGCTCGCGCAGCTCAAGTACAGCCCGTGCCGCCGCTCGATCCCGGACGGCGGGCCGTTCGCGCCGCTGTTCGCCGAGGGCCTGTCGCTGCAGGCCTCCGACGTCATGGAGGGCGGTATCCTGGCGGGCAGGACCAGCCCCTCCCGGCAGGTCGGCCGCGACCCCGGCGGCGTGCGCGAGCAGATCGTCCGGGCCGCCCCCGGTCTCGCCGAGGCCGCCGCGGGCGTGGGGGCGACCGCGGCCCAGCTCTGCGTCGCCTTCGCGCTGTCGCACCCCGCGACCGGCACCGTGCTGTTCGGCGCCAGCAGTACCCGGCAGCTCGTGTGCAACGTCGGCGCGCTGGCCGTGCTGGAGCGCGTCGGCGCGCAGGAGATCAGGCGGCTCGTGGAGCCGTTCTGGGCCGACCGGGACGCGGTCGACCCAGAGGGTCCCTAGCCGCCTGCCCTAATGGGTGTCGCAGTACGGCCCCGGCGGCACGCCGGGGGCGTAGAACGACATGCACACCACGTCGCCAGGCACCAGTGCCGGTGTCGGGTAGTAGGTGCCCTGCAGGTAGGTGGGCGTGGTCCACGTGGAGATCGACCCGCCGCGGGGCGTTCCGTTGACCGTGGCCTGCATCGACAGGGTGGACGGCGGCGGCTTGATGGTGAAGACGAAGCGCCCGTTGTCGAGGCCCGCGCACACCGGGGCCTCGGGGATACAGATGGGCCCTGCCGCCTGGGCGGGCGCGGCGGTGAGGGCGAAGGTGAGGGACAACGACAAACCCAGAATGATCCGTACTGCGCTGATGACGCACCCCCTGCGGGTCCGCGGGATGACTTCGGGCGTGCCGTTCCGACGGTAACCCGGCCGGGCGGGCGGGTCCAGCGCCCGGCAGCGAGCCTGCTGGGAAACGGGGCGGGGCCTGCCTAGGGTTGTGCGGTGAGCGCGGATCAGGTCCTTGAGGTGGCGACCAAGCTTTTCGCCGAACTGGGTTACGACGAAACGGATGTCGGGCTCATCGCGCGGGCGGCCGGGGTCGAGCCGGGCTTCATCGGCCGGGAGTTCGGCGGCAAGGCGGACTTGTACAAGACCGTCATGCTCAAGGCCGACGAGGCGGAACACGCCGCGATCTCGGCGGCTCTCGCGCAGTTCACGGGCACGCCCGAGGCGCTGCACCGCATGGTGGACGCCTATCTCGACTTCTTCGCCGCCAATCCGATGCTGGTGCTGCTGTGGATGCACCGCTGGATGGGCGACGCGGCGGACATTCCGGAACTCGAGGAGGCCTACACCCGGCCGCTGCTGGACGAGATTCTCCGGGCGATCTCGCCTTTGCTGCCGCCCGGGGTCGAGACCCGTTACTTCGTCTGGATGATCGTGTGGTGCGTTTATGGGTTTCTCACCGGCGGCGTTCTCGAACGGCGGCGGAGCGAGCGCACGGTGAAACCCGCGGAACTGGCGCGCTTCCGCGCCTACCTGCACTGGGTGATCGGGCGGCTGGTCGCCTGAGCGAGGGGGGCCTGGCGGGTGGGGAACCCCCATAGTGCCCACGCCGCCGGCCCCAGCACAGCATAGAGTGATTGGGTGGCCACCGAGGGTGGTTTCACGCCCTGATTTCACACCCCCGGCGCAGGGGACAGAATTGGCTGAATGCGGCCATGTGCCAGATGGCCGTAAGGGGTTCGCGATCATAGCGTGGGCTCATGAGCGCTTGGTATGCGATGGACGCCGCCGAGACGGCCGAGCGGCTGCGCGTCGACCCGGCCGGCGGGCTGAGCGGGGCGGAAGCCGTACGGCGGAGGGAGGAGCACGGCGCCAACCGGCTGCCCGAGGCGCCGCGCGAGCCGCGCTGGCACGCCTACCTGCGGCAGTTCCAGGACCTGCTGATCGTGACGCTGATCGGCGCGGCCCTGGTGAGCTTCGCGGTGACCCGTGAGTGGGAGACGCCGGCGATCATCGTGCTGGTCGTGATCCTGAACGCGACGATCGGGTTCGTGCAGGAGTCGCGGGCGGAGGCGTCGCTGGAGGCGCTGCGCAAGATGCTCCACACCGAGGCGACCGTGCTGCGGGGCGGGGCGGCCATGCGGCTCGACGCGGCCGAGCTGGTGCCGGGTGACGTCGTGGACCTGGAGGCGGGCGACCGCGTACCCGCCGATGGGCGGCTGGTGTCCTCGGCGTCGCTGGAGGTGCAGGAGTCGGCGCTGACGGGCGAGGCGGAGCCGTCCGCCAAGTCCGCCGGCGCGGTCGTGGCGCCGGACGCGCCCCTGGCCGAGCGCGGCAGCGCGGTGTTCATGAACACCACGGTCACCCGCGGCCACGCCCGCATGATCGTGACCGCGACCGGCGCCTCGACCGAGATCGGGCAGATCGCCGGGCTGCTCCAGCAGACCAAGCAGGCGCCGACCCCGCTGCAGCGCCAGATCGACACGCTCGGCAAGACCCTCGCGCTGATCGCGCTCGCGGTGATCGCGGTCGTGTTCGTCCTGGGCCTGCTGCGCGGGCAGCCGATCGGCGATCTGTTCACGACCGCCGTCTCACTGGCGGTGGCCACGGTCCCGGAAGGGCTGCCCGCCGTCGTGGCCTTCACCCTCGCCATGGGTACGGCCCGCCTGGCCCGCAGAGGCGCCATCGTCAAGCGGCTGGCCTCGGTGGAGACCCTGGGCAGCACCTCCCAGATCTGCACCGACAAGACCGGCACGCTGACGCTCAACCAGATGACCGCCCGCGAGGTGTACCTGGCCGACCGCCGCTTCACCGTCTCCGGCCACGGCTACGCGGTGGAGGGACGCATCCGCAGCACCGACGACGACCCGCCCGACAGCCAGACGCTGCACGTCGCGCTCGTCGCCATGGCGCTGTGCACCGACGCCGTGGTACGCGCCGCCGACGACGTGGTCGGCGATCCCACCGAGCTGGCCATGGTCGTGCTGGCCGAGAAGGGCGGGGTCGACGTGGCCGCCCTGCGGCGCAGGCATCCGCGCATCGCCGAGGTGCCCTTCGACTCCGACGACAAGTTCATGGCCACCTTCCACGAGGAGGACGGCCGGGTGCGCTGCTTCGTCAAGGGCGCGCCGGACGTGCTGGCCGCCCGCGCCGACCGCTACCTGACCGCCGGCGGCCGGCGGCCCTTCGACGCGGCGGCCCGCGAGGACTACGCCGCCGCCAACGGCGAGCTGGCCGAGCAGGGGCTGCGCGTGCTGGCCGTCGGCGTGAAGGACTTCCCCGCCCTGCCCGAGGAGGCCGATCTCAAGGCGATGCTCGACGGCATCGTGCTGATGGCGCTGGTCGGCATCGTCGACCCGGCGCGGCCCGAGGCGGCGGCCGCCATCGAGCAGTGCCACCGGGCGGGCGTCCAGGTACGGATGATCACCGGCGACCATGCCGTCACCGCCGCGGCCATCGCCCGCGAGCTGGACATCCCCGGCAAGGCGGTGACCGGCGCCGAGCTGGACGAGCTCTCCGACGAGGAACTGGCCAGGCAGCTGCCGGACATCGGGGTCGTGGCCCGGGTCACGCCGCAGCACAAGATCCGGATCGTGCGCGCGCTGCAGGACAACGGCGCCGTGGTGGCGATGACCGGTGACGGCGTCAACGACGCCCCGGCCCTGCGCCGGGCCGACATCGGCGTCGCCATGGGCGTCACCGGGACCGAGGTGAGCAAGGAAGCCGCCACGATGATCCTCACCGACGACAACTTCGCGACCGTGGTCGACGCGGTCCGCGAGGGACGCGGCATCTACGCCAACATCGTGAAGTTCACCCGCTTCCAGCTCTCGACGGCGTTCGGGTTCGTGCTCACGTTCCTGGCGGCCTCGATCACCGGGCTGGCGGGCGGCGCGCCGTTCACCGCCGTGCAGATCCTCTTCGTGAACCTCATCATGGACGGCCCGCCCGCGCTGTCGCTCGGCGTCGACCCGGCGGGGCCCGACGTCATGTCGCGCCCGCCGCGCGCGCGGGACGAGCGCATCCTCACCACCGCGCGGCTGCTGCGGATCCTGCTGGCCGGGACGACGATGGCCGCGGGCACGCTGGCCGTGCTCGCGCTGGCTCCCCCGCCGGTCGCCGCGACGATGGCCTTCGTCACCTTCGTCTTCTTCCAGATCTTCAACCTGGTCAACGTCCGCAACGACCTGCGCAGCGCCTTCCACCGCGACACCTTCTCCAACCGCTCGACGTTCGTGGCGATCGGCGTCGTGCTCGTCCTGCTGGCGGCCATGGTGGAGTGGAAGGGGTTGCACGCCTTCTTCTCCGTCACCAACCTCACCGCGGGCCAGTGGCTGACCTGCGCGGGCGTGGGCTCGGTGATCCTGTGGCTGGGCGAGCTGGTCAAGATGATCCTGCGCCGCGCAGGCGCCCGCCCCTGAAGCCCGCCTTCGACGATCACAGCCAGTTCTCGCGGGCGGCGTGCCAGGCCAGCTGCATCCGGGTCTGGGCGCCCGCCCGCTCCATCAGGTGGGTGATGCGGCGCTGGACGGTGCGCTGCGACACCTTCAGCTGCGTGGCGATCGACTTGTCGGGCACCCCCGCCAGCAGCAGCGACAGCAGGTAGAGGTGGTCGGCGTCCAGCGGGCTGCCCGGGGTGGTGAGGTTGACGGGGGTGGCCCGCTCCCACAGGGTCTCGAACAGCGCCTTGAGCGCGTCGAGGAGGCTGCTCGGCCGTACCAGGGCGGCGGTGAGCTGGGTCAGCCCGCCGGTGTGCTGGACCAGCGGGAGCACCCCCAGCTCGCCGTCGGCGATCATCATCCGCACCGGCAGCTCGGGGAACGCGCGCGCCTCCTCCCCGAGCATGATCCCTTCGGCCAGGTTGACCAGCATGCCGGGTTCTTCGAGCAGGGCCCGCTCGTACAGCACCCGGAAGCTCACCCCGCGCCGCAGCGCGGCCAGCTCCTCGGTGTTCTCCTGCGAGGTCATCGCCACGTGCCCGGCCCTGCACAGGCTCACGACCTCGTGCCGGGCGTTGTCCTGCATCAGCCGCAGCTGCTCGCGCAGCACCGTCCTGCTGCTGATCACCTCGATCAGCTGCGCGGCCTCACGCCGCCTGGAATGGGCCAGGTACTCCCCCGTGAGCTGCTCCACGGCCTGCCGGGCCCGGTCCACTTCCTCCTGGCGCCGGTGCAGCCGCGCCGCGAGCGCGACGTCGGGGGCGACCGCGGTGAACGTGTCGCTTTCTCCGGGTACGGCACGCGCCAGCCCCTTGGCCAGCAACGACCCGAGCGCCCGGCGCGCCGCCTCGTCGGCCACGCCCAGCTCGCCCGCCAGCTCGGCGACCTCGACCTCGGCGGTCCTGACCAGGAGCCGGTAGGCCGCCTCCTCCTCGGCGCCCAGGCCCGCTGCGCTCAGCACGTCGCCGGGGAGATCCGGCCGGTGATCTCCCAGGGTCCACCACGTCGTGCTTTACGGCCATATATCGGCAACATGTGGTTCACGTGCTCATTGTAGGGATGGCCATCCAGGGAGCCGCCCGCTCCCGGGGAGGCATCCGCTAGGACGGGGTGTGGCGCTGGCGGAAGGCGCCGTACAGGCCGCCGGCCACGCACAGGCCCACGATGGCGGCGAGCCTGATCGCGTCCATGCCGCCCGACACCACCAGCTCACCGGCCGGATCGATGAGGAAACCGGTGGCCATCGTCCAGGCCAGCGCCCCGGTCGCGGCGGAGGCGATCAGGTCGGCGGTGAGGCCGGCGTAGAGGGCGGCGATCAGGCCCACGACGGCGAAGCGGATCTCGACCTGGGCGTGCGGGACCAGTAGGGCGACCAGCGCGCAGGCGGCGATCACGACGAAGAACCCGATGCCGATCAGCAGACCGGTCGGTCGCGAGGAGGGAAGGTGCGGGCTGCGGAGAAACATGGGCCTCTCAGACGGCGACGAAGGAACGGCGTTGATGTTCATCAAAGTACGCCCGAATGGCCAGGTTGGCATCCGCACCCTCCTGACTTTGGGTCTTGCGCGTTTCCTCATCGGTAGTTAACTATTAGGAAACTTTCTTAAGCATTACACCCCCCAAGGAAGTGATCACGTGCGAAAACTCCTGGCCCCGTTAGCCGCGCTGCTCATGGCGATGGGCGTGCTGGCGGTAGTCCTGCCGTCGGCCGCCAGCGCCGCGGCGTGCGCCACGGCATGGAGCTCCTCGGCCGTATACAACGGAGGCGCCGTCGTGTCGCACAACGGACGCAACTGGTCCGCCAAGTGGTGGACCCAGAACGAGAGTCCGGGCAGCGCCGCCGTCTGGGCCGACCAGGGCGCCTGCTCGGGAGGCGGCGGCGGTGGCACGCAGTGCAACTACCCGAACTGGGCCGCCGGGACGTTCTACGCGGTGGGCAGCATCGTCCGCTACACCGACGGCAACCACTACATCGCCGTCCACGAGAACCCCGGGTACGACCCGGTGATCAGCCACTGGTACTGGGACCCCTACGCCTGCGACGGCGGCCCCGGCCCGACCGACCCGCCGGACCCGTCGGGGTTCGTGGTGAGCCAGGCGCAGTTCAACCAGATGTTCCCGAGCCGGAACTCCTTCTACACCTACAGCGGCCTGACCGCCGCCCTCAGCGCCTACCCCGCCTTCGCCAAGACGGGCAGCGACACCGTCAAGAAGCAGGAGGCCGCGGCCTTCCTGGCCAACGTCAACCACGAGACCGGCGGCCTCGTCCACATCGTGGAGCAGAACACCGCCAACTACCCGCACTACTGCGACGCGAGCCAGCCGTACGGCTGCCCCGCCGGGCAGGCCGCGTACTACGGCCGCGGCCCCATCCAGCTGAGCTGGAACTTCAACTACAAGGCGGCCGGTGACGCGCTGGGCCTGCCGCTGCTGACCAACCCGTGGCTGGTGCAGCAGGACGCGTCCGTGGCCTGGAAGACCGCGATCTGGTACTGGATGACCCAGAACGGCCCCGGCACCATGACCCCGCACAACGCGATGGTCAACGGCCGCGGCTTCGGCGAGACCATCCGCAGCATCAACGGCAGCCTGGAGTGCAACGGGCGCAACCCCGCCCAGGTGCAGAGCCGGATCAACGCCTACCAGCGCTTCACCCAGATCCTCGGCGTCGCCCCCGGCGGCAACCTGTCCTGCTGAGGGACCCCTCACCCCGCCTCCGCGCCGTCCGTTCCCCCCGGTGGGACGGCGCGGAGGCTATGGCCCGGGTGAGGGTCGCGGCCTCTACTGCTCGTACGGCGCCGGCGGCTGCAACGACGCGCACCCCGCGAAGACCTGCTTCTCCGCCGCCGAGCCCGGCTTGACCTGCTTGAACCCGGCCGGCTTCGCCTCCTTGCCGAGCGGCTGCCAGACGCCGCCCTTCTGCAGGCACCTCGCCCAGGCGGCGAACTTGGCCTCCTCCTCGGGCGAGGCCGGCTCGCTGCTGCCGAGGATGACCGAGTCCCACTCCTTGCACGCCTTCATGGCGGCGTCGAGCTTGGCCTGGGTGACCTTGGAGACCGCGCCGGTGTCGAGGTCCTGGCCCTTGACCGGGTCGGGGATGTCGATGCCGTTGTCCCGCATGCAGGCCGCGAACTTCAGCGCGGTCTCGTGCCAGCTCGGCTTGGCGGACGCGGACGCGGAAGCCGCGGGGCCCTGGCTCCCGGCGTCGGCGAAGCTCTGCGCTCCGCAGGCCGCGCTCAGGGCCAGCGCGGGCAGGGCGGCCATGACGGCCAGACGTCGCCTGCTGATGATCACAATGTCCTCCTGGAGGTGGCTGCTGACTGCCCCTGAGACTCTGGCCCGGCACTGTGCACAACCGGTCCGCACGATGTCATGAACGTGTAATAGCTCTTGAGACCGGACAAAGCGCACGTCAGCGCGGCCGATACTGGGACGCATGGCTCGCGTGTTGCTGATCGAGGACGACCCGGCCGTCAGGGACGGTCTGACGCTCGCTCTGAAGGGCCGCGATCACGAGGTCGAGGCGGCGGCGTCCGGCGAGGAGGGCCTGGAGCGGCTGGCGGAGTTCGCCGCCGACGTGGTCGTGCTCGACCTCATGCTGCCCGGCATCGACGGGTTCGAGGTCTGCCGGCGGATCCGCGCGGGCGCCGCCACCTCGATCGTGATGCTGAGCGCGCGGGGCGACGACTTCGACGTGGTCGGCGGGCTGGAGGCCGGGGCCGACGACTACGTGGTCAAGCCGGTGCGCCCGCAGGTGCTGGAGGCCCGGATCAGGGCGGTGCTGCGCCGTACCGAGAGTGTGCAGTCGCCCGTCGAGACCTACGGCGCGCTGCGCGTCGACCGCGCCTCCCTCACCGTGAGCAGGGACGGGCGCGAGGTCGCGCTGCCGCCGATGGAGCTGCGGCTGCTGCTGTACCTGTCGGCGGCGCCCGGCCGGGTGTTCACCAGGCAGCAGCTGCTGGAGTCGGTGTGGGAGCACGACTACCTGGGCGACTCCCGGCTGGTGGACGCCTGCGTGCAGCGGCTGCGCGCCAAGATCGAGGACGTGCCGGCCGAGCCCCGGTACGTGCGGACCGTGCGCGGGTTCGGTTACCGGTTCGGGCCGGTATGACCTGGCTGCGGGGCTTGCGGGCCCGGCTGGTGATCACGTTCGTGCTGGTCGGCGGGGTGTGCGCGGTGGCCGCGGCCGGGCTGACCTATCTGCAGGCGCGCGAGGATCTGGTGGGCGGGGTGCAGGACCGGCTGCTCGACGACTTCAGGAACCGGGTGCTGCTGCTGTCGCGCGACGTCGCGCTGCCCGCCGACGACGGCGAGCTGGCCCTGCTCGCCGAGGACCTCGAGGTGGGCGACCGCAAGGTGTACGTGGTCAGGGACGGCGCCATCCCCAGCGACGCCCGCATCACCGCCGCCCTGCGGCGGACCGTGGCGAGCCGGCCCGAGCTGGCCTGGCAGCGGGTCAGCCGGGACGGCGTGCCGTACCTGGTGGGAGGGAGCAGGGTCATGCTGCGTGCGGGCGGCACGCCGTCCGGGATCACCGTCTACCTCGTGGAGTCGCTCGCGCAGGCCGCCGCCGACGAGGCGGCCGTGCTGCGCGCGGCGCGGACGGCGGCGGCGCCGGTCGTGCTGGTGGCGGTGCTGGCCGGGCTGCTGGCAGCGCGCGGTGTGCTGCGCCCGGTCGCCGACCTGGACCGCGCCGCGCGCCGCCTGGGCGAGGGGCGGCTGGAGACGCGGCTGCCGGTACGCGGCGGCGACGAGCTGGCGCGGCTGGCGGGACGGTTCAACGAGACCGCCGCCGCGCTCGAACGCTCGGTCGGCGAGCTGCGCGAGATGGAGGCCAGGTCGCGCCGGTTCGTCGCCGACGTCTCGCACGAGCTGCGCACCCCGCTGGCCGCCGCGACCGCCGTCACCGACGTGCTCGAAGCCGGGGCCGACCGGCTGGACACCGACGCGGGCACCGCCGCCCGCATGGTCACCGCCGAGGTCGCCCGGCTCACCCGGCTCGTGGACGACCTGATGGAGATCTCCCGGTTCGACGCGGGCGCGGCCGTGCTCAACCTCAACGAGATGGACGTGGGCAAGGCGGTCGCCGCCTGCCTGCGTACGCGCGGCTGGACCGGCGCGGTCACCGCCGACCTGCCCGAGGGCGTCCACCTCGCGCTGGACCCGCGCCGCCTGGACGTCATCGTCGCCAACCTCGTCGGCAACGCGCTGCGCCACGGCGCGCCGCCGGTCACGCTCACGCTGCGCGCCGATGAACGGGCGCTCACCCTCAAAGTGGCCGACCACGGCCCCGGCCTGCCCGAAGACGTCCTGCCGCACGTGTTCGAACGCTTCTACAAGGCCGACGCCGCCCGCGCCCGCTCCGAGGGCAGCGGGCTCGGCCTGGCCATCGCCCGCGAGAACGCCCTGCTGCACGGCGGCGACCTGTCCGTGGGCCCGGGGCCCGGCGCCGTCTTCATCCTCACGCTGCCGAGGACCCGCCCGTGACCGGCCGGTCCCTGCTCCTGCTGCTCCTGCTCGTCGCCACGGCCTGTGGCACCGGGCCCACGGACGTGGTCGGCGCCGGCGAACCGGCCCGCGGGTTCACCCAGGGCACCCGCCTGTACTTCGTGCGGAGCGGCGGCCTGGCCTCCGTCGGCCGGCCCGAGGGCCCGCTGGACGCCGCCGGGGCGGTCGAACTGCTGACCGGCGGCCCCACCGCCAAGGAACGTCAGCGCGACTTCGACACGGTCCTGCCCAGGAACCTGGCCGTCCGGGTGAGCGACGACGGCTTCGCCCTGGAGAAGGGCTCGTCGATGCTGGTCGGCGGCGCGTGGCTGCCGCCGGTCGAGCGGCTGTCGCGCATGGCCACCGGCCAGCTCGTCTGCACGATCGCCGCCGCCACCGCCGCCGGGCGGGGCGTGGACGTGGACGAGGTGCGGGTGACCGTACCGGAGAAGGGCGCGGTCCGCTGCGCGGACTACCGCTGAGACCCGCAGTGCTGGACAAATGCGGGCGTCCATGGTCATCGTTGGCCGCATGCGACAGGAAGAGATCTGGGACGAGGAGGCCGCGCGCGGCTATGACACGCCGGGCACCGGCATGTTCGCGCCCGAGGTCCTGAAGCCGGCCGTGGACCGGCTCGCGGAGCTCGCGGGCGGCGGGCGGGCGCTGGAGTTCGCGATCGGGACGGGCCGGGTCGCCCTGCCGCTGGCCGGGCTGGGGGTGCCGGTCACCGGCATCGAGCTGTCGCGGCCGATGATCGAGCGGCTGCGGACGAAGGCGGACGAGGCGGCGATCCCCGTGATCGCCGGGGACATGTCGGCCGCGACGGCCCCCGGGGAGTTCTCGCTCGTCTACCTCGTCTACAACACGATCTCCAACCTGCTCACCCAGGCCGGGCAGGTGGCGTGCTTCCGCAACGCCGCCCGCCACCTCGGGCCCGGCGGCCGGTTCGTGATCGAGCTGTGGGTGCCCGAACTGCGCACGCTGCCGCCGGGCAGGCAGGCGACCGTCTGGCACCAGGAGCCCGGCTACATCGGCCTGGACACCTACGACGTGCTGGGGCAGCAGGTCGTCTCCCACCACTTCAGGTTCGGCGAGGACGGGCAGGGCCGGGTGTTCCGCAGCCCGCACCGCTACATCTGGCCGAGCGAGCTCGACCTGATGGGGCAGCTGGCCGGGTTCGAGCTGGAGAGCAGGCACGCCGACTGGTCGGGGGCCGAGTTCACCGCCGAGTCGCGTTCGCACGTGTCGGTGTACCGCCTCCCGCCGTCGCCGTGAGCCGCGCCCGCCCGGCCGGCGGGCGCGGCCCCGGAGCCTAAGGCCGCCGCGCCACCAGGAGCAGCCTGGGACTGCCCAGCCGGTACGGCGTGCCGTCGGGCCCGCCGTACAGCTCGGCACCGGCGAACCCGGCCTCGGTGACCAGCCGGACGACCTCGGCCGTGGTGTACACGTGCTGGACTGAGGTCCCGCGGTGCACCTGCTCGCCCCTGCGGAAGGTGAACGAGGTGAGCCAGCGGCCGGCGGCCACGTCGTACTCGTTGACCGAGACCGCCTCGACGCCGCCGAACGTCATCGGCTCCTCCTCCAGGCTCAGCCCGGGAAGCAGCGACTCGGCCACGAACCCGTAGTCCAGGACGAGCGCGCCGCCGGGCACGAGGAGCGCGGCCAGCCCGGCCAGGAACTCCCGGGTGGCGGCGTGCTCCAGGTAGCCGAAGGCGTTGCCCATGCAGATGGCCGCCTCGGCCCGGACGTCGGCGGGCAGTGCCCGCATGTCGCCCTGGCGCAGGTCGAGGTCGAGCCCTTCGGCCCCGGCCGCGGCTCTGGCGTGGGCGACGGCCTCGGCCGAGACGTCGAGACCGATGACCCGGCAGCCGCGCCGGGCCAGTTCGAGCGCGTGCCGCCCGCTGCCGCAGGGCACGTCCAGCACCCGGGAGCCGGGCCGGAGCCCGGCCGCGCGGACGACGAAGGCGACCTCGTCGCCGGTCAGCTCCTCGGGTACGGCCGCGCGCCAGAAGGCGTTGGGCAGCTCGGTGAAGAAGTCCGCGTACCACGCGGACAGGGAGTCATGCGACATTTCGTGAATGCTCCAGATCAGGAGTATGCGAAGACGGGCTGCGTGACCCGGGGCATGGCGAGGACACCTGTCCGTCCGCCCCGGGATGACCGGGGGGCGACCATGGCATCGCCTTCTCGTGATCGGCCGGGCGGTACCCGGCGGGAGCATCTTCCGCCCAGGCTACAGGCCGCCGCCCTACGCTGGACAGGTGGAGACGGGTCGCTGTTACGGGTGCAAGCGGGAGTTCAGCTTCGATCCGGCGGAGGTCGAGACCTTCCTGGTCGATCCGGAGACCGGCCTGCCGCCGGGCCTCACCGTCCTGGCCTCCCTGCGCCCGGCCACCCCGGAGGCCGTCGCCAGGTCGGTGGACCTGCCCGTCTGCCCGGACTGCATCGAACGGGCCAAGCGCTTCCAGCCCTAACCCTTCTCATATCGTTTTTCGATGCTATCGTTTCTCGATAACATCGAAAATCGATATGTCCAGGAGAGCCTGATGGCCACCGCACAACCCAGCGTCCTCGGCAGGGCGCGACGCCCCGCGATCTTCGCGCTCCTCCTCGCCGCGACCGGCGCGATCACCGGCATGGTCCTCTACTCCCAGGCCGGACTCTTCGGCCTGGGCAGCCGGCTCGCCGTCGCCCGATCCCCCCACGGCTTCGGCATCAGCCTCGACGGCGACCCCGCCTTCACGCAGGGCGCCCTGCCGGGCGTCCACGTCTCCGCCGGGTCCGTCGAGTTCTTCACGGGCTCCCCGGACCTCGCCCAGTACATCTGGCAGGCCCTCACCACCCTCCCGACCTTCCTGGTGACGGCCGTGGCCTTCTTCCTGGTGTGGCGGCTGCTGTGGCGGGCCCGCCAGGGGGTCTATCTGCCGCAGGTCGTCGGCCGGGTACGCCTGCTCGGCTGGTGGCTGCTGATCGGCGGCCTGCTGGCTCCCCAGCTCGAACACGTCGCGATGATGCGACTGCTGGACACACTCGCGCGGAACGAGTCCTTCTACGGCCCGGCGAACGCCTCGCTGCTCGTCCCGCTCCTCGCCCTGGGCCTGCTGGCCGTGGCGAGCGTCCTGCGCGACGGCGTGCGCATGCGCGACGACCTCGAAGGCACGGTGTGATGTCGCCGGCCGAGGCCGACACCAACGCCATCAGCGTGCATCTCGACCGGCTGCTGACCGAGCGCGGCATGACACTCACGGACCTCGCCGACCGCGTGGGAGTGACCGTCGTCAACCTGTCCATCCTGAAGAACGGCAGAGCCAAGGCCATCAGGTTCACCACGCTCACCAAGATCTGCGAGGTCCTCGGCTGCCAGCCCGGCGACCTGCTCACCTACGCCCCGCAGAAGCGGCTCCCCCGTGAGGGGGAGGCGGATCGCCCGGCAGGGTGATCACCGGGCCGGGACGTGCGCGACAGGCTCGGGACCATGCAGAACCTCACCAGGCCGTGGGCGGGCGCGGTCGTGATCTCGCTGGCCGCGCTGGCCGTCGCCGCGTTGTGGCTGGCCGTCCCCGGCTCCTACCCCTACGGCGCCGCCGGCCGTGTCACCGTGGGCGTCAACCACTGGATCGAGCGCGGCCCCGGCGCCGCGCTGCTGCTGGGCTCCGGCGTCCTGGGGCTGCTGCTGGCCGGCGTCCGGCGATCATGGCCCAGGGTCGCGGCGGCCGGGGCGGTGGTGGAGGCGGCGTTCTTCCTGCTGGTGATGTCGGACGCGGCCGTCCTGTCCTCGCTCGGGTACGCGCTGATCCCGCTGTCGGCCGCCGCGCTGCTCGGGCTGATCGTGGTGGGGTGCCTGCGGCGGCATCCGGCGGGGTACACCGCTGCCGCCCTGGTCGCGGCGGTGGCGGCGGGGCTGGTGACCGGGCTGATCGACGCGGGGCCGGTCGCCGGCTATCTGGGGAACCTGGGCAAGGGGTTCGGCGACTTCGGGGTCAGGATCGCGTGGTCGTGGGGCATGGCGGCGGGGGCCGCCGGGTGGGCGTGGGTGGCGTTCGCGGCGCTGCTTCCCGTCTCCACCGCCGTCGCGGGGCCACGGCGGTGGGGGCGGGTGGTGACCGTGCTGGCCGCGCTCGGCGCCGCGCCGTACGCGCTGGCGCGGATCTCGTGGGCGACGCCGTGGCCGTTGCTCGGGTTCGACCCGCGCACCGACCGGATGGTGGTGCTCATCTCCGGGATGGACGCGGCGACCAGGCTGCAGGGCTTCCTGATCGGCCTGGGCTCCGTGGCGGCGGTGGTGCTGACGTTCGGGCTGATCAGCCGGTGGGGCGAGGTGTTCCCGCGGTGGCTGCCCGTGGTGGGCGGGCGCGAGGTGCCCGTGAGGCCGGCGGTCGGGGCGGGAGCGGCCGGGGCGGCGGCGCTGTGCGTGTCGGCGCCGGGGGTGCTGGCGGGCGCGGTCCAGCACAGCGCGTGGCTGGACGGGGTGCTGTTCGTGGTGCTGTTCCCCTGCCCGGTCTGGGGGCCGCTCCTGGCCGCCGCCGTCTACGCCTACTGGGTGCGCCGCCGTACCGCAACTAAACCCCTTTAGCGGCCGGGGCCGTGCTCTCGCGGACGGTCAGGCGCGGCGTCGGCGTCTTGACGTCGCGCGGCCGCGACGGCTCCTCCAGCGTCTCCAGCAGGGTCTCGGCGACCTTCTCCCCCAGCGTGAACGTGTCGCGCGAGAGCGCCGTCAGCGCGGGGTGCACGATGCGGTTGAGCACCGAGTCGTCGAAGGCCACGATGGACAGCTCCCGCGGCACCTTGACCCCCATCTCGGCGGCCACCCCGAGCCCGGCCACCGCCATCACGTCGGAGTCGTAGACGATCGCCGACGGGCGCGTGGCGCGCGACAGCAGGGAGCGGGTGGCCGCGGCGCCCTCGGCGTCGCTGAAGTCGGTGGGCACCGACAGCACCTCGGCGAGACCGAGCCGCCGGGAGGCGTCGCGCAGGGCGCGGATGCGGCGCTGGGTGTGACGGAATCCGGGCAGCCCGGCCACGTGGGCGACGCGGGTGTGACCGAGGGCGGCCAGGTAGTCGGCGATCGACAGCATGGCCTCGCGGTCGTCGGCCCACACGCTCGACAGCGTGCCGTGCCTGCCGGGGCCGCCCAGCACCACCGCGGGCACGCCCAGCTCCTCGATGACCGCGATGCGCGGGTCGGACACCTGCAGGTCGACCAGGATGAAGCCGTCGACGCGGTGCTCGCGGGCCCAGCCGCGGTAGACCTCGATCTCGGCGGCTGTGTCCTCCACGACGAGCAGGTGCAGCGCCACGCCCCGCGCCGACAGGCCCGCCTGCAGGCCTGACAGCAGGTGCGCGAAGAACGGCTCGACGCCGATGGTGCGCGCGGGCCGGGCGATGACCAGGCCGGCCGCCTGCGCCCGCGCGCCGCCGAGCGCCCTGGCGGCGCTGTGCGGGCTCCAGTTCATCTCCTCCGCCGCCGCGAGGATGCGGGCGCGGGTCTCCTCGCTGACGCCCGGGCGCCCATTGAGCGCGAACGACACCGCGCCCCTGGACACCCCGACCTTGCGCGCGATGTCGTCGATCGTCGGCCGTCCCACGGCCCCTCCCCTTGACACGATAAGTACAGCGGGTAGATAGTCCCGAAAACTGAAGCGGTTTAGCAACCCGGCAGGAGAGTGCACCATGCGCTTCCCCTTAACAGCACTGACCACGGCGACGGTCCTGATGCTCGCGGGCTGCGGGCTCGGTACCGCCGAGACCCCCGCGAACAGCCCCGCGGCGAGCGCGAGCGGCGCGGTCACGGGGAAGGTCTCGCTGCAGACCTGGTCGTTGAAGCCGAAGTTCACCGACTACGTCCAGGGTGTCATCGATTCCTTCGAGAAGAAGTATCCCGGTACCGAGGTGGAATGGCTGGACCAGCCCGGCGAAGGATACGCCGACAAGGTGCTCAGCCAGGCCGCGAGCGGCACGCTGCCCGACGTGACGAACCTGCCGCCGGACTTCGCGCTGCCGCTGGCCCGCCAGGGCATGCTGGCCGACATCGGCAGGTCCGACGCCGCCGCGCTGGCCGACTACGTCGAGGGCGGGCTGGCCGCCTACCGCTTCGCCGGGCTCGACGGCGTCTACGGCTACCCCTGGTACCTCAACACCGACGTCAACTACTGGAACGCCGAGCTGATGAAGAAGCACGGCCTCGACCCGGCCAAGCCGCCGGCGAGCCTGGACGAGCTCATCGAGCAGGCCCGCACCGTCAGGGACAAGTCCGGCGGCAAGGTGTACCTGATGAGCCGCAAGCCGGAGCTGGGCGACCTGACCAACGCCGGCGTGAAGGTCATGAGCGACGACGGCAAGAGCTTCACCTTCAACACCCCCGAGGCCGCGGCGGTGCTCGACCGCTACCGGGAGGCGTTCAAGGAGGGGCTGCTGCCCAAGGACGTGCTGACCGACGACTACGCCGGCAACGCCAAGCTGTTCACCGAGGGCAAGGTGGCCTGGACGACGGCCGGCGGCAACTTCATCTCCTCCCTGGCCGTGGACAACCCGTCGATGGCGCCCAAGGTGGTCTCCAGCAAGGCGTTCGGCACCCCGCCCCTGTACGTGCAGGGCGTGTCGGTCTCGGCCAGGAGCAAGAACCCGGCCGCGGCGACCGCGCTGGCCCGCTGGGTGACCAGCCCGGACAACCAGGCGGCCTTCGCGCACCTGACCTCCATCTTCCCGAGCACCAAGGCCTCGGCCGGCGACCCGTTCTTCAGCAAGAGCGACGGCACCAACGGCGGCGACGCCAAGGTGACGGCGTTCGCGTCGCTGCCCGAGGCGAAGATGCTGCAGCCGGTCGAGGTGGGCGAGGCGATCTCCAAGGTCGTCAAGCAGCAGTTCTCGCTGGCGATCAGCGGGGGCGCCACCTCCCAGCAGGCCCTGGACACCGCCGTGGCCAAGGCCGACGAGCTGCTCCAGCAGTGATCAGGACCTTCCAGGGCCGGTTCACCCCGTGGTTGTTCGCCGCGCCCGGCCTGGTGTGGCTGGTGGTGTTCAACCTGTGGCCGGCGGTCAACACCGTGGTCCTGGCCTTCACCAACGCCAAGCCGCTGGGCGGCGGCCACTTCACCGGGCTGGCCAACCTCGGCCGGGCGCTGAACGACGACCAGCTCGCCACCGCCCTGCTCAACAGCGTGATCTACATGCTGGTCTGCCTGCCGGTGCTGACCTTCCTGCCGTTGCTGCTGGCCGTACTGGTGGAGAAGAAGCTGCCCGGGATCACGTTCTTCCGCACGACCTTCTACACGCCGGTGGTGGCCTCGGCGGTGGTGGTGGCGCTGATCTGGGAGTGGCTGCTGGAGGACCGGGGGCTGGTCAACGGCTTCGCGCAGTGGCTCGGGGTGATCGCCGAGCCGCTGCCGTTCCTGACCGACCGGTGGCTGCTGCTGCTCAGCGCGATCAGCCTGACGATCTGGAAGGGCATGGGCTACTACATGGTCATCTACCTGTCGGCGCTGGGGAACGTGCGGCGCGAGCTGCACGAGGCCGCGGCGGTCGACGGGGCCGGCGCGGTGCGCCGCTTCTGGTCGATCACGGTGCCGGGCGTGCGCAACACGATGCTGCTGGTGTCGGTGCTGATCTCGGTCTCGGCGCTGCGGGTCTTCTCCGAGCTCTACGTGCTCTCGAACGGCACCGGCGGCCCCGGCGGCCAGGACATGTCGGTCGTGATGCTCATCCAGATGTACTCCCGCGGCTTCACCGGCCATCTGGGGTACGCCTCGATGCTCAGCCTCGTGCTGTTCGTGGTGACGGTGGGCCCGATGCTCGTGCTGCTGCGGCTCAACAGGAAGGGGGCGTAGATGCGCGGCTTCACCGGGGAGAACGTGCTGCGTTACGCGCTGCTCCTGCTGGTGCTCGTGCTGACCGTGGGCCCGTTCGCGTGGATGCTGTCCACTTCGCTCAAGGGCAGCGGGGAGGACATCTTCACCGAGATCCCGGCCTTCCTGCCGCGGCAGCCCACGCTGAACAACTACGCGCGGGTCGCCGACAGCATCCCCGTGTGGTCCTACATCGCCAACTCGCTGATCGTGGCCGCCATGGCCGTGACCGGCAACGCCGTCGGCGCCACGCTGGCCGGGTACGCGCTGGCCAGGCTGCGCTTCCGCGGCATGAAGCTGCTGCTCGGGCTCACGCTGGGCACGCTCATCCTGCCGGGCGAGGTGACGATCATCTCGCAGTACGTCACCGTGCGCGGCATGGGCCTGGCCGACACCCTGCTCGGCGTGGCGCTGCCCGGCGCGATCGCGATGCTCAACGTGCTGCTCATGCGGACCGCGTTCGCCGCGATCCCGGACGAGATGGACGAGGCGGCGATCATCGACGGCGCCGACGCGTGGCAGCGCTTCGTCCGCATCGGGCTGCCGAACGTCAAGGGCATGCTCAGCGTGGTGGTGATCTTCTCGTTCATCGGCGCCTGGGACGACTTCCTGTGGCCGCTGATCGTGCTGACCAATCCGGAGAAGTACACGCTGACGGTCGGCCTGCAGTACCTCAGCGGCGCCTTCAGCTCCGACCCGCGGCTCATCGCGGCCGGAACCATGATCGCGTTCGTGCCGATCGCGGTCGTCTTCGGCGTGACGCAGCGCTTCTTCTTCCGCGGTGTCGAGGAGGGCGCCATCAAGGGGTGAGGGTAGGTTTGCCCTGTGACGACCAAGATTCGCGTGCACGGCGAGGTCCCGGCCCGGCTGGACGAGGGGTTCGAGCGGATCAGGCGCGAGCTGAAGCTGCCGGAGGCGTTCGCGCCGGCCGCGCTCCGGGAGGCCGAGCGGGCCGCGGGCGCGGACCACGGTGAGCGCAAGGACCTCACGGACCTGCCGTTCGTCACCATCGACCCGCCCGGGTCGATGGACCTCGACCAGGCCGTCCACCTGGAGCGCCGGCGCGACGGTTTCCGCGTGTGGTACGCGATCGCCGACGTCGCCTCCTTCGTACGGCCCGGCGGCGCGCTCGACACCGAGGCCCACGCCAGGGGCGAGACCGTCTACCTGCCCGACGGCAAGGTCCCGCTGCATCCGCCGGTGCTGTCGGAGGGCGCGGCCAGCCTGCTGCCCGGCACCACCCGCCCGGCCGCGGTCTGGCAGATCGACCTGGACGCCGAGGGCCGCATGGCCGGCGCCGACGTCCAGCGGGCCCTGGTCCGCAGCCGCGAGCGCCTCGACTACGCCTACGTGCAGGCCGCCGCCGACACCGGCACCGCCGACGGCACCCTCGCGCTCCTGGAGGAGATCGGCCGGCTGCGCCTGCAACTGGAGCGCGAGCGCGGCGGCGTCACGCTGCCGACGCCCGAGCAGGAGGTCGTGGCCGACGGTGACGGCTACCGCCTGGAGTTCCGCGTCCCGCTGCCCGCCGAGGCGTGGAACGCCCAGATCTCCCTGCTGACCGGCATGGCTGCGGCCACCATGATGCTGGACGCCGAGGTCGGCGTGCTCCGGGTGCTGCCGCCGCCGCGCCCCGCCGACCTGGCCAAGGTGCGCCGGGTGGCGCGGGCGCTGGACGTGCCCTGGCCCGACGGCGCCACCTACGGCTCGGTCGTGCACGGCCTCGACCCCAAGAACCCGCAGCAGGCGGCGTTTTTGCAGGAGTCGAAGGTGCTGCTGCGCGGCTCCGGCTACGTGGCCTTCGACGGCGAGCCGCCCGCACTGGCCGAGCACTCCGCGGTGGCGGCGCCGTACGCGCACGTGACCGCGCCGCTGCGGCGCCTGGTGGACCGCTACGCCACCGAGGTGTGCCTGGCGGTGGCGGCGGGCGAGCCGATCCCCGACGCGATACGCGCGGCGCTGCCCGAGTTGCCCGAGGTCATGTCGGCGACCGGGCGGCGCGCCGGCGGGGTGGAGCGGGCCTGCGTGGACCTGGTGGAGGCCTTCCTGCTGCGCGAACGCATCGGCCAGGACTTCCCCGCGGTCGTGATCGACGTGGACGAGCGCGGCACCGGCGGTCAGGTCCAGCTCGTGGAACCCGCCGTGATCGCGCGCTGCGACGGCGCCCTGCCGCTGGGCGAGCGCGTCACGGTAGGGCTCGCCAAGGCCGACCCCGCGACCCGCGAAATCCGCTTCACCCTCCCCTGAGGCGCTGCCCGAACGCACCGAGCCGTGGCGGGGCCGCACGTCTCGATCTCCGGCCGGACCCGTCTGAGGGTCCCCGTACGGTGGCCCTTCAGCGACGTGGCCCGCCCGCCGTGGAGCGTGTCGACGGGCGGCTCCGGGTGTCAGGCGGGCGCGGGAGAGGGCGTCAAGGCGTCGCGTACCTCGGCGGCGGGGCCCGGGGGCAGCCAGGTGTGCAGCAGCTCGACCCGGTGCACCAGCCGCGGCCCCAGCAGCGGCACCCCCTCCCCCACCGACGCGGGCAGCAACGTGAGCCCGTGCCCGGCCCTGACCAGGTTGAGCACGGTGTGAACGTCGTCGCCGGCATAGGCCAGGCCCTCCCTGAAGCCTTCGCCGACCAGTTCGCGCAGCCGTTCCAGCGGGCACAGCGAGGTCTGGAGCCAGACCGCGTCCACCAGGTCGCCCAGCCGCAGCCCCGCGCGCCCGGCCAGCGGGTGCCCGCCGGGCAGCGCCACGACCAGGTCCTCCTCGGCCACGCCGAGCGCGCTCATCGGCCCGGCGTCGGGCAGCCGCAGCGGGTCGCTGGGCGCGGTGATGCCGTCGGCCAGGCCGAGTTCGGCGCGGCCGGTGGCGACCTCGACGGCCACGCCGTCCCGGCTGGCGGTCCTCAGCTCGACGTGCAGGCGGGGCTGGGCGGCGCGGGCGCGCGCCAGCCGTGCCGCGATGCCGGGGGTGACGGCCAGCGGCGTGGCGGCCACCGTGAGCCGGTGGGCGGGCGCGGCGGCGGTACGCCGCACGTCGGCACGGGCGGCGTCGATGCGCAGCAGCAGCGGCCCGGCGTGCTCCAGCAACCGCGCGCCCGCCTCGGTCAGCTCGACCGGGCGCCGGCGCAGCAGCGGCAGCCCCAGGTCGGCCTCCAGCGCGGCGATCTGCTGGGAGACGGCGGACTGGGTGTAGCCGAGCTCCTCGGCGGCGGCCGAGAACGACCCCAGGTGAGCCACGCGGACGAGGGTGCGGAGCAGGCGCGAGTCCATCAGCAATTCTTATCAGAAC
Organism: Nonomuraea sp. NPDC059007; assembly: GCF_042740555.1. Taxonomy (NCBI): domain Bacteria; kingdom Bacillati; phylum Actinomycetota; class Actinomycetes; order Streptosporangiales; family Streptosporangiaceae; genus Nonomuraea; species Nonomuraea sp. NPDC059007. The sequence continues at coordinate 36,193 of NZ_JBHYJD010000052.1, forward strand.
ACCAGGAACTGTCGTTGGCCTTATCCCCGCGGACCGGGCAGGCTGATGGCCATGAGAATCGCCCTGGTCGCCGACCGTTCGTCCAGCGTGCGGGCCCACACCCGCGTACCCCGGATCCTCGAGTCCCTGCGCGAGCGCGACGGCCTCGCCCTCGACGCCTACTGGATCCCCACGCCCGAGGCCGTGTCCGGCCTGGAGGGCTTCGACGGCATCTGGGTACTGCCCGGCAGCCCGTACGCCAGCGAACAGGGCGCGGTCAACGCCGCCCGCACGGCCCGCGAGCACGGCATACCCTTCCTCGGCACGTGCGGCGGCTTCCAGCACGCGCTGCTGGAGTTCGCGCGCGGGGTGTGCGGCCTGGACGTCGCCCACGCCGAGAACGACCCGGACGGCGGGCGGTTCCTGCTGACGCCGCTGCGGTGCTCGCTGGCCGGGCACGAGAGCCTGGTCCTGCTGACGCCCGGCTCGCTGGCCGAGCGGGTGATCGGCGCGCCCTCGACCGTGGCCGCGTACAACTGCTCCTACGGGCTGGACCCCGGGCACGAGGCGCTCATGAGCGCGGGCGGGCTGGCCTTCACCGGCCGGGCCGAGGACGGGTCGGTGCGGGTGGCCGAGATCCCCGGCCACCCGTTCTTCCTGGGCACGTTGTTCCAGCCGGAGTTGTCCGGCGAGCGGTCCCGGCCGCATCCGGTCATCTCGGCCTTCGCCGCGGCGGTCGCCGTCCGGGCGGCGTCCGCGCTCAGCCGGTGAGGGCCTGGGTGATCTGGCGGGTGGTCTGCCCGGCGACCCGGGGGTTGACCGCGGCGTAGGCGTTGTAGGCGTTCAGGCCGGTGGTGAGCGCCCAGCCCCGCCCCCTCAGCCAGGTGGCCTCGTCCACGTCCAGGGCCGTGCGGAAGGCGGTGCGGCCGACGGGCGACATCAGGGTGTAGGCGATGGTCAGGTCGCAGGCCGGGTCACCGGCGCCGAGGCCGCCGAAGTCGATGACCGCGCTGAGCCGGCCGCCGACGGTCAGCAGGTTGCCGGTGTGGAAGTCGCCGTGGAACCACACCGGATCACGTCCCCACTCCGGCGCCGCCAGCGCCTCCTCCCACAGCGCGGTCATGGCCGCGCCGTCGAAGGCGCCGTCCGCTCGGGCGATCGCCGCGCGGGTGGAGTCGTCGCGGGCGGCCAGCGTCTCCCCCTGCGACTCGCTCCCCAGGGGTACGGCGAAGGCCTGGAGCGCCAGCAGGAACGCGGCCAGATCCACCGCGGCCTCGCCGGAGTCGGCCAGCGCCTCCACCGTGGCGACCTCGCCCTCCAGCCAGCGCGAGACCCCCCACGGCCACGGATAGCCGAGGTCCGGCCGGCCCACCGCGACCGGCACCGGGATGGCCAGCGGCAAGTGGGGGGCCAGGCGCGGCAGCCACTCCAGTTCCTTGGCCGCCTGCTCGATGGCGCCGGAGTGGCGCGGCAGCCGTACGGAGAGTTCCTCGCCCAGCCGGTAGATCATGTGGTCGGAGCCGCCCGGGTCCACGAGATGGAGCGGAAGCCCGGCCCACTGCGGGAACTGGCTGTCCACCAGCCGTCTGGCCAGCGCGGCGTCGATGTGGGGTCTGAGCGGCAAGAGCCCTCCTGGCGATCACGGATGCTGCCCGTGATTCTCGCCGCAAACCGGGCGAGCCGCACACCGGGACGTGTGCGGCTCGCCGTGGGAGGGCCGGGATCACTTCTTCATGGGGCTCCAGCCGGCGCCCACGCCCATGAGGTGCAGGGCGACGCAGAGCAGGCCGGCGGTGCCGAGCGTGGCGACGGTGATCACGCCGCCGACGGCCACGTCGGCGATCTCGAAGATCAGGGCGAGGAGGAACAGCAGGGCGACGACGAGGGCGAACATCTCAACCTCCTGGCAAGGAGCCGGACACCGCGTGGGGGGCGGGCCTCAGCGGATGCGTCCGAGGGGCTGACGGGCTTCGACATGGGGATGTCCGCCGAGATCGCCAAGGAAACTGGCCCGGAGGTGACGATGGGTGAACCATTGACGACAGCATCTTGACCGGGCGGTCAGTTTGCGGCGCGGGTCAGGCGAGTTCCACGTCGTGGTCGGAGAAGAGCCGCCGCTGCTCGGCGGCCTTGCGCAGCCGTACCAGCGCGACTCTGCGCACGCCGCCGTCCTCGGGCTGCTCCTGACCCAGGAGTACGGCCAGCCGTCGCAGGCACAGCAGCAGCCAGCCCCCGCACATGTGGTAGCCGTCCCTGCCCCGCGCCCGCATCCACGCGGCGGCGCAGGCGGCGGCGGCCTCGGCGTGCGCGCAGCCGGAGCGGCGGGCGCGGAAGAAGCCGAGCAGTTCCAGCAGCCGGGGCGCGTGCGGTCCCGGCAGCCCGTCCTCGCCGATCACGCGGGCCGCGGCGGCCAGGCCGTTCTCGCGGGGCGGCGGCGCGGCGGGCGGCGGCCCGAGCCAGGACAGTTCCGGCGGCACCTGCACGAAAGGGTCGGGCGGCAGGTCGTCCTCGGGCACTGCGGGCGGCAACTGGTTGTCGGCCAGCGCGCCCGCCACGGCGCTGTCGCGGCGCATCTTCTCCACGATGCCGGCGCGGTACCCCGGCCCGCCGAGCGCGCCCGCCAGCATCTCCACGGCGTCGCCCGCCAGCCGCGCCGCCAGGCAGGCCAGGCGGGCGCTGGCCGCGGCGAAGGCATGCGGGTCCTCACGCGCGGTCCGGCACAGCTCGTGGCAGAGCGCCTCCCCGATCAGCAGATCCGCATAGGCGTCGGTGAGCCGCCGCGCAAGCACCCCCTCACCCACCACACCCCCGCCCGGCCCCTCCGCGTCGTGGCCCGGCCTTTCCGCGTACGGCAGTGCCGTCCGCAGGCACGTGTCGAGCGCCCCGAGCGCCAGCGCCGCCACCAGCAGCCGCGCCACCGGCAGCGTGCGCCCGGCCGTGGTCAGCCCCTGCCCGAGCCCGCCGACCACCTGCGCGTCCCCGGCGGGCACCCCGGCCAGCGTCAGCCGGCTGAGCGCGCCGCCGCGCAGGCCGTGCGCCTCGTGCGCGGGCTGGAACCACCAGTGCTCGCCGTCCCCGCGCAGCAGCAGAAAGGTCGTGGGCCCGTCACCCGTACGGGCCAGCACCGTCGTCCCGGCGGCGTGGCTGCCGTTGTCGATCAGCGACGTACGCCCGTCCAGCCGCCACGCGTGCCGGTCGCCGAAGGCGGCGATCTCGCGGGCCAGGATGTCCACGCCCTGCTCGGCCTCGCCGACCGGCAGCCCCATCAGCTCGTGCTCGCGCAGCAGCCCGGCCACGGCCCTGCGCTGCGACTGGCTGCCGTCGCGCCAGACGGGCAGCGCCGACAGGAAGCTGGCCGCGATCGTCGTGGCGGCGGTGAGGTCGCGCCTGGCCAGCACCCTGAACAGGGCGAAGGCCTCCTCCAGCGAGGTGAGCCTGCCGCCGGAGACCGCCGGGATCAGGTACTCGGCCAGCCCCCACGCCAGCGCCGACCCGCACAGGTGCCGGGGGAAGCGGGCGTCGCGGTCGGCGCGGACGGCGGCGTGGAAGGATGCGGGGTTGCGCTCGTCCATGGGGTCGGCCAGCGCCCGGTCGAGCTGGGCGGCGACCGCCAGCGCGCGGGTGATCGCCTCGTCCATGCGCTCTCCTCCCCGTCAGGCCGGCCGCGACAGGGACAGCGCGGACCGGCCGGCGTACTCCATGGCCAGCTCCAGGAACAGGCTCTCGACGTTCTCGCCGGGCAGCGGCGTGCCGGGGCGCAGCACGGCGGTGAGCGCGGGCGCCAGCCAGTGCAGCCGCTCCCCGGCCAGGTGCCGCCTGGCCAGGCAGAGCGCGGCGAAGACCCGGGCGTAGCGCTCCCCCGCGCGCTGGCCGGCCTCGGTGCCGGGATCGGCGGGCTCGCGGGCGTCGGCGCGCAGGCGGGCGCCTTCGGCCAGCAGCAGCGCCGCCGATCCGGCCAGGGCGGGCTCGTGGGTCCGCAGCGCCGTACACACCTCGTCGAGTCCTGCCGTGACGGGGTCGATTCCGCTCGCGACGGCGAGCGCGCGCAGCCCCGAGGGGTACGGCGGCGCCACGCACACGGGCAGGAAGGCCGGATCGGCGCGGCGCGGGTCGGCCCCGGGCGCGTCCAGGCAGGACAGCTGGGCGGCGAGCGCGCCGAGCATGTCGTGGGCGGCGCCGTGCAGCAGGACGAACAGCCGCGCGTCGCGCAGGAGCTTGTCGAAGATGCCCGACCAGTGGTCCTGGCGCAGCAGGTAGCGGGGGCCGAGCACGCCGGCCAGCCGGCGCAGCCGCTGCTCGGCCAGGTGCGGGACCAGGTACTTGGCGACGGCGGAGGAGACGGGCGCGAGCGCGGGCAGGCGCTGCAGGAGGCGGGCGCAGGTGCTCGCGACGGTCTCGGCGACGCGCAGGTCGAGGTAGGCGGCGGCCAGTTCGGCGCGGACGGGCGGCAGGTCGATGGCGCGGCCGCGGTGCACGCGCTGGTGGCGCAGGAAGTCGAAGGCGCAGCGCAGGCCGGTGTCGAGGGCGCCGAGGCCGAAGGCGGGCAGGACGGTCCTGATCGTGGCGAGCGTACGGCCGGCCAGGTCGGCGCCGCCGCCGGGACGGCCGAGCACCGCCGAGGCGGGCACGAACGCGCCGTGGAAGCGGATGCCGGCCACGTCGGCGCCGCGTACGCCGTGCGTGGACACGCGGGGCAGCAGTTCGTACCCGGCGGTGGGCAGCTGCTCCAGGTCGGTGAGCAGGAGGGTGTCGGCGCCGGTCTCGGGCTCGCGGGCCTGCAGGCAGGCGAAGCGGGCCATGCGCACGTCGCTGACCATGGTCGCGGTGCCTTCGAGGCGGTAGCCGCCGTCGGCGCGGCAGGCGGTGAGCGTGTCCGTGACGCTCTCCCGCGGCCGGTGCTCCGGCTCCCGCAGGGACAGCGCCGACCATTGGCCGCGCAGGGCGGCGTCGGCGTAGGCGCGCTGCTGGGCGGGGGTGCCGGCCTGCCAGACGGGGACGCCGGCCATCCAGGGCGAGGTGGCGATCAGGGCGGCGGTGGGGTCGCGCCCGGCCACGACGCGGGCCAGCGCGAGCAGTTCCTCCAGCGAGGTGAGGCGGCCGCCGAGCGCGGCGGGCACCAGAAACGCCGGGTAGCCCCAGCCACGCAGGCGGTCCAGGGAGGCGTGTGGACGGCGTTCCGCGCGGTCACCGGCCATGGCGGCGGCGTAGGTGAGCGGGCCGTTCGGCAGGTGGGGGTCGCCGAGGGTGTGCTCAAGGGCCTCGGCGGACGGGAAGGTGTTCAATGCCGCTCTCCTGACCCGCTCGGTGTTCTCAGGCGGCCTGCTCCTGCTCGCGCAGGCACAGCCGGTGGACCTCGTCGGCCAGTTCGCTCAGCGTGGCGGTGCGGAAGAGCACCTCGTTGTCGAGCTCGATGCCGAAGGCGCGCTCGATGCGGCCGCCGATGCGCAGCAGCTTGATCGATTCGACGAGGCTGAGGTCGGTGATGCGCGAGCCGGGCATGATGCCGCCCTCCTCGACCTGGAGGACGCGGGCCACGATGCCCTTCATCGTGTTGCACACGGCCTGCTGGGTGAGCTGGTCGCCCATTTCGGGTACACCTCCGCCTTCTTTTTCCGCCTATAAAGGCAGTAAAGCCAGGCGGGCGGGGTGATCCAACCCCTGCCGTGCCGGGGCGACCCCTATCCAGAAGGGGTCGCCCCGGAGCGGGCTTACCGGAGGCCGGCGTCGAGGGCGGTGGTCAGGGTGCCGGTGTCACCGGACATCTCCCAGATCATCGCGCCCAGCAGGCCCTTGCTCTTGATCCATGCGGTCTTCTTGCCGATCGACCAGGTGTCGTCGAAGCTCCACCACTGGCCGCCTGGACCGGTGTAGCAGTAGGTGGCGACGGCGGCCTCGTCGTGCTTGACCGCGCACCCGGGCACGCCGGCGATGAGGTTGCTGTAGCCGCGGGTGCCGGCCTCCTCGGCGAACTGGCCGGGGGCGGCGCCGTTGGCCGACTGCCACTCGCCGGCCTTGCCGCCCTCGGCGACCTCCTTCCAGCCCCGGCCGTAGTAGGCCAGGCCGATGGTCAGCTTGCGCGGGTTGACTCCGGCGTTGAGGTAGACGTTGACCGCCTTCTCCACGCTGAAGTCGGGGTTGTAGGGGCTGTCGGCGTCCAGATAGAGGTTGCCCTGGTGGCCGGTGCGGAAGGGCTCCCACGAGTTGTCGCTGCCGGCGCCGTGGAAGTCGTAGCCCTGGATGTTGAAGATGTCGAGGTTGGGGGCGATGTTGGGCAGGTCCCAGCCGGCCGCGATCTTGGCCGGGTCGGCGGGGGTGAACGCGGTCAGCTGGTAGCGCTTGCCCGTGGTGGTGGTCAGGGCGTCGAGCTGGCGGCGGAACTCGGCGATGAGCAGCGTGTTGTTGGCCTTGTCGTTGGGGCTGACGTGGTTGCCGGCGTGTCCTTCGGCGCCGGGCCACTCCCAGTCGAGGTCGATGCCGTCGAAGACGCCCGCGGCCGCGCCGGGGCCGCCGGCGGCGTTGACCACCGGCAGGTTGCCCTTGATGTAGATGTCGATGCAGGAGGAGACGAACTTCTTGCGGGCGGCGTCGGTGGCGGCCACGTCGGAGAAGTACTTGGAGTAGGTCCAGCCGCCGAGCGAGATGAGCACCTTCAGGTGCGGGTGCTTGGCCTTGAGCTTCTTGATCTGGTTGAAGTTGCCGCGCAGCTTCTCCCAGCCGGTGTCGGCCACGCCGTCCACGGACTGGCCGGCGCTGAAGGGCCGGCCGTAGTCGGCCTCGGCGTCGCCGGCGCCGTCGCCCTGGTTGGGGTCCTGCGGGTTGGGCGTGGTGCCCTTGGTGACACCCTGCAGGCAGGTCAGGTTGACCGGGTCGATGTTGGCGAAGGCGTAGTTGATGTGGGTGAGCTTGGCGGCGGCGCCGGTGGTGTCCAGGTTGCGGACGAAGTACTGGCGGCCGTAGATGCCCCACTGCACGAAGTAGCCGACGCGGGCGTAACCGGTCTCGACGATGTCGAGGGTGGTCACGGCGACGGGGGCGGTGGCGGCCGAGAGGTTGTCGTACAGGTCCCGGGCGCGCACGGTGAAGTTGTAGGCGGTGGACGGCGACAGCCCGGTGACCGTCGTGGTGGTGCCGGTGACGGTGGCGGCCAGCGTCGAGCCGGCGTAGACGTCGTAGTTGGCCACGCCGGTGTTGTCGGTGGCGGCGTTCCAGGCGAGCGTCACGCTGGCGGAGGTACGCGCGGTGCTGCGCAGGTTGCCGGGCACCGTCGGCGCCTGGGTGTCGTCGGCGGGGTTGTTGGTCGTGACCGTGACCGGGGCGCTGGCCGCCGAGAGCGTGCCCTTGCGGTCCTTGGCCTTGACGGTGAAGGTGTAGGACGTGTTCGGGGTCAGGCCGGAGACGGTGGCCTCGGTGCCGGTGACGCTGGTGGCCAGGGCGCTGCCGTTGTAGACCTCGTACCCGGTGATCGGCAGGCTGCCGGGGGTGGCCGCGTCCCAGGCGAGGGAGACGGTCTTGGTGGTCTTCACCGGCGAGCGCGGGTTGCCGGGCGCGCCGGGCGGGGCGTCGGCGGAGCCGTCGCAGTTGACGTCGTTGACGCGGCAGCTCGTGGGCTCGGCGTTGGCGCTGCTGACCGTGAACGCCGGGCTGTAGGGCTCGGTCGTACGGCCGGCCGCGATGGTGGTGTTGTAGTGGGCGGGCGAGAGCGTCACCGTGCGCCCGCTCTGGCTGATGGAGCCGTGCTGGGCGTTGCTCGCGGTGACGCCGGCGGGCAGGTCGAAGACGACGCTCCAGCCGTTGAGCGCGGCGGTGCCGTTGTTGGCCACGACGATCTTGGCGGAGGTGCCGCTGACGTCATAGGTGGCGGTGACGGGCGCGGGGGCGGGTGGCTCGGGTCCGGTTCCGTCGCAGTTCGCGCCGTTGACCTTACAACTGGTCGGCTGTACGGCGGAGCTGAGCGTGACCTTGGGGCTGAACGGCTCGGTGCTCTTGCCCGGCTGGAGATTGTCGATGTAGTAGGCCGGGGTGAGCGTCACCTTGGTGCCGTTCTGGCGGATGGTGGCGTTCTGGGGATTGCTCGCGGTGACGCCCGAGGGTAACTCGAACACGATCGACCAGCCCGTGACGGCGCTCGTGCCGGGGTTGCTGACCACGAACGTGCCGGTCGTCCCCGACAGGCTGAACGCGGCCAGCAGCCGGCCGGCGGCGTTGGCGGGCAGGGTCGACAGAGCGAGAACCACGAGGACGGCGATCAGGGGGGTGAGTGATCGGCGCACGTGCCAGGCCTTTCTTTAAAGAAAGTTTCCTAAGAATTACGCGGATCGTAAGCCCGCTGGGACGGCCATGCAAGGGAATGACTGGCAATCCTCACCAGAACGGATCAGCATGGTCGTTAGGAATCTTTCCTAATAAATTCGGAAGGAGCATGGCATGGGCCGCTTATCGGTGCTTTCCTTATGCGTCCTGGTGCTGTCCCTGGTCGCGGTCCTGCCCGCCCAGGCCGCCACCACCCGCTACGAGGCCGAGAACGCCACCAGCGTCCAGGGCGTGGTCGAGGCCAACCACCCGGGCTTCTCCGGCACCGGATTCGTCAACAGTGACAACGTGGCGGGGCCGTACACGGAATGGACGGTGCGCGCGCCCGCGGCGGGAACCGCGACCCTCGCCCTGCGCTTCGCCAACGGCACGTCCACGGCCCGCACCTCCGACGTCGCCGTCAACGGCACGCTCGTCTCGTCCGGGCGCTCCTTCGGCCCGACCGGCGCGTGGAGCGCCTGGACCACCTCCACCCTGACCGCGGCGCTGCGCGCGGGCGACAACACCGTCCGCGTCACCTCCACCGGCGCGGGCGGCAACCCCAACCTCGACTTCCTCGACGTGACCACCACCGGCGCGCCGGCCACCGAGTACCAGGCGGAGAGCGCCGTCCTGTCACAGGCGAGCGTGGCCACCAACCACGCCGGTTACACCGGCTCCGGCTTCGTCGACTACGTCAACGCGCCCGGCGGGTCCATCGAGTGGAGCGTCAACGTCGCCGAGGCCGGCGTGCACACGCTGACCGTCCGCTACGCCAACGGCACCACCGCCGCCCGGCCCATGGACCTCGCCGTCAACGGCGCCACCGTCGCGGCGGGCGTGTCCTTCCCCGGCACCGGCGCCTGGAGCACCTGGAGCGAGAAGCAGGTCGCGGTGACGCTGGCCGCGGGCCTCAGCACCGTCCGGGCGACCGGGACCACCGCCACCGGCGGCCCGAACATCGACCGGATCACCGTCAGCGGCGCCAGCGGCCCCGACGGCCAGGCGCCCACCGCGCCCGCCGGCGCGCGCGTGACCGGCACCTCGGCCACCAGCATCTCGCTGGCCTGGACCGAGTCGAGCGACAACGTCGGCGTCACCGGCTACCGCGTCTACGAGGGCACCGCCGTCGTGGCCACCTCGCCGGCGCCCGCCGCCACCGTCGGCGGCCTGGCCACCGGCTCCACCCACACCTACACCGTCACCGCGCTCGACGCCGCCGGCAACGAGTCGGCCGCCAGCGCACCGGTGACCGGCCGTGCCGACACCGGGACCGGCGGGCCCACCGCCGGGCAACTGCTGTCCAAGGTCACCACCTGCCCGCAGATCTCCAACGGCCGCTACAAGACCGACGCCGACGTCGCCACGGGCACCGTCCCGGTCTGCGCCAAGACCGGCGCGGTCCACTGGACGGGCGACATGGACATCGACTGCGACGGGGTGCGCACCGCGCAGTGCAACGAGGACACCGACTGCTGCTTCCAGCCCCAGACCTTCTGCCCGGCCAGCGGCGGCGGCTACCTCAACGCGGCGCGCCTGCCGTACATGGTGGTTCCGAGTCCCGGCGGCACCTGGGACTACCGCACCAGGGGCATCGGCTGCGGCACCGTGGTCGCGATCATCTACAACGGCCAGGTGGAGTACACGGTGATGGGCGACACCGGCCCCGCGGCGATCATCGGCGAGGCCTCGTACGCGGCCGCGGCGAACCTGGGCATCAACCCCGATCCCAAGAACGGCGGTACCGACGGCCCGGTGACCTACATCGTCTTCACCGGCACCGGGACCAAGGTCCAGACCATCGACGACCACGACCAGGCGATCACACTGGGCAGGCAGCTCGCCCAGCGGTTCGTGCAGGACAACTAGGGAAGAACCCGGCCCCCGCGGCTGCGCACGCACGGGGGCCGGGGGCCTGATGCTCGAATTTACAGGAAAGTTTCCTGCAAATTCGGGAGCGTAGGGTTTCGTCATTCATCCGTCAATCCCTTGCGTCAAACCGTCCCTTCGGCGATAGTTGAACTCTTAGGAAAGTTTCCTAAAAGATACATCGGCCGCTGCGCGCTCCTCACCCCCCGTTCTCCAGGAGAGACAGTTGCGAACCCGAAACAAGGTGGCCCTCGCGACCACCGCCAGCCTGCCCCTGGCCCTGCTGGCCTCCGTCCTCACCAGCACCCCGGCCCTTGCCCACGGCACCATGTCCAACCCGCCCAGCCGCGTCTACACCTGCAAGAACGAAGGCCCCGAGACGCCCAAGTCCGACGCCTGCAAGGCGGCCGTCGCCGCCGGCGGGACCCAGGCCTTCTACGACTGGAACGAGGTCTCCCTGCTGGAGGCCGGCGGGCGCCACCGTCAGATCATCCCGGACGGCAAGCTCTGCAGCGCGGGCCGTGACAAGTACCGGGGCCTGGACCTGCAGCGCGCCGACTGGCCCGCCACGCAGTTCAGCGCAGGGCCGCGCACCATCACCTACCACGCCTCCGCGCCGCACTCGAACAGCAACTTCGAGTTCTACATCACCCGCGAAGGCTGGAACCCGACGCAGCCGCTGCGCTGGTCGGACCTGGTGCACATCAAGACGTTCAACAACTTCAACCCCACGACGTTCACGAACTGGACGATCGACATCCCGCAGCGCACCGGGCGGCACATCCTGTACTCGATCTGGCAGCGGGTCGTCGGCAGCAACGAGGCCTTCTACACCTGCTCCGACGTGCAGTTCGGCGGCTCGAACCCGACGCCGACGCCGACCCCCACGCCGACCCCGACACCGACCCCAACCCCGACGCCCACACCGACCCCCACTCCCACGCAGCCTGGCGGTACGTGGGCCTCGGGCACCGCCTACCGCCCCGGCGACCGGGTCACCTACAACGGCGTCACCTACCAGTGCCTGCAGTCGCACACCGCGCTGCCCGGCTGGGAGCCGCCGAACGTCGCCGCCCTCTGGCAGCGCGTCTAGACCGCGCCCGGGCGCGCTCCCGAGCGGAGCGCGCCCTTGACGGGCTCAGGTCAGTGACGAGTAGGCCACCACGCCGCGGCGCATCGCGTCCATCGCCTTGCCCGCGGTCGCCTTGACCTTGCTGTCCTTCGGCGCCGCCGCGCCGAGCTGGCTGAGCAGGTCCATGAGCTGCTTGACCCACCGGACGAAGTCGCCCGCGGCCAGCTCGCCGCCGTTGACGCCGTCGGCCAGCACGGCGTCCAGGCTGTGCCCCTTGGTCCAGCGGAAGGCCGCCCACGCGAAGCCCAGGTCGGGCTCGCGGATCGTCTGCAGGGCGTGGTCGTTCTCGATCGCCTCCAGCTCGCCCCACAGCCGCACCATCTTGGTCAGCGCGTCCTGGGCGCGTCCCGCCGGGATCTTGGGACGGCGGGCGTCGTCGGCCTGGCGCGACTCGAAGACCAGCGCGGACACGCACGCCGCCAGCTCGGCCGGGTCGAGCTCCTCCCACAACCCCTGGCGCAGGCACTCGGCGGTCAGCAGGTCGAGCTCGGTGTAGAGGCGGCCCAGGCGGCGGCCCTCCTCGGTGACGCTCTCGTCCTCCAGGTAACCGAGCTGCTCCAGCACCGCGCAGATGCGGTCGAAGGTGCGCGAGATGACGTGCGAGCGCCCCTCGACCCTGCGGCGCAGGCCCTCTGTCTCGCGCAGCAGCTTGTAGTAGCGCTCGGCCCAGCGCGCGTGGTCCTCGCGCTCGTCGCACCCGTGGCACGGATGCCGGCGGATACGGCGCCGCAGCTCGTTGATCTCCTCGTCCTCCACCGCGTGGTCGCGGGCGCGCTGCGGCTTGCCCAGATCGCGGTCGCCGATCTTGGCCAGCAGCGTGGAGACGAGGTTGGCACGCTCCTTGGGCGCGCGCGGGTTGAAGTTCTTGGGGATGCGCAGCTTCTCGATCGGCTCGACCGGCACCGGGAAGTCGGCCGGGTCGAGCTTCTTGACCTGCTTGCCGATCGTCAGCACCAGCGGACTCGGGCCGTGGCCGCGCGGGTTGCGCCCCGGGTCGAGCACGATCGCCAGCCCCGCCCGGCGCCCGCCGGGCACCCGGATGACGTCACCGGGCTGCAGGGCCTCCAGCGACTTGACCGCCGCCGCCCGCCGCGCCGCGCCGCGCTCCTTGGACAGCTCCGCCTCGCGGTCGGACAACCGGCGGCGCAGCGCCGCGTACTCGGGGAAGTCGCCCAGGTGGCAGGTCATGGCCTCCTGGTAGCCGTCGAGCGCCTCCTCCTGCTTGCGCAGCTGCTTGGCCAGCCCGACCACGGCCCGGTCGGCCTGGAACTGGGCGAAGGAGGCCTCCAGCAGCGTCTTGGTGCGCTCCCTGCCGAACTGGCCGACGAGGTTGACGGCCATGTTGTAGGAGGGCTGGAAGCTGGAGCGCAGCGGGTACGTGCGGGTGCCGGCCAGGCCCGCCACGGCCAGCGGGTCCATGCCGGGCTGCCACAGCACGACGGCGTGGCCCTCGACGTCGATGCCGCGCCGCCCGGCCCGGCCGGTCAGCTGCGTGTACTCGCCGGGTGTGAGGTCGGCGTGGGTCTCGCCGTTCCACTTGTCGAGCTTCTCGATGACCACGCTGCGGGCGGGCATGTTGATGCCCAGCGCCAGCGTCTCGGTGGCGAAGACCGCCTTGACCAGGCCGCGCGTGAACAGCTCCTCGACGACCTCCTTGAAGGCCGGCAGCATGCCCGCGTGGTGGGCGGCCAGGCCGCGCTCCAGGCAGTCGCGCCACTCCAGGTAGCCGAGGACGGCCAGGTCCTCGTCGGGCAGGTGGGCGGTGCGCTCGTCGACGATCTGGCGGATCTCGTGCTGCTCGCGCTCGGTCGTCAGCCGGATCCCGGCGTACAGGCACTGCATAACCGCGGCGTCGCAGCCGGCCCGGGAGAAGATGAAGCTGATCGAGGGCAGCAGGCCCTCGCCGTCGAGCTTCTCGATGACCTGGGCGCGGTCCGGCGGGCGGGAGCGCTGGGGACGGCCGTAGCCGCGCCGGCCCTTGCCCTGGGTGAGGCGCTCGGCGTCACGCGTGACCCGCATGAGCGTGGGGTTGATGCGCGGGGTGAGCTCGTCGGTGATGAACAGGTCGTAGATCCTGTTGCCGATCATCATGTGCTGCCACAGCGGCACCGGACGGTGCTCGTCGACGATCACCGTGGTGTCGCCGCGCACCTCCCCCATCCACTCGCCGAACTCCTCGGCGTTGGAGACCGTCGCCGACAGCGCCACCAGCCTGACCGACTCGGGCAGGTGGATGATGACCTCTTCCCACACCGCGCCGCGGAAGCGGTCGGCCAGGTAGTGCACCTCGTCCATGACGACGAAGCCGAGGCCGGACAGCGTGGAGGAGCCCGCGTACAGCATGTTGCGCAGGACCTCGGTGGTCATGACCACGATCGGGGCCTCGCCGTTGACGCTGTTGTCGCCGGTGAGCAGGCCCACCTTGGCGGTGCCGTACCTCTTGACCAGGTCGTTGTACTTCTGGTTGGACAGCGCCTTGATCGGGGTGGTGTAGAAGCACTTCATGCCCATTTCCAGGGCGATGTGCACGGCGAACTCGCCGACGACCGTCTTGCCCGATCCGGTGGGGGCGGCCACCAGGACCCCGTCGCCGGCCTCCAGCGCCCGGCACGCGTCGAGCTGGAACTCGTCGAGCTCGAAGTCGTACAGTCCACGGAACGACCTGAGGGCCGTACCGTCGTCCCCGAATTTCTCGCGGAAGGCCGCGTAGCGCTCCGCTGGCGTCGTCATACCGATCAGCCTACCGAAACCGCCTTTCCGGTCAGGCCAGGTAGCCGGGCGGCCGGAGTGGACTCTCCCATGGGCGGAGAGCCCATGCTGGTCCTCATGATGCTCCACGACATTTCCCCGTACGGCACCGCCCACTGCGAGACCAGCGCGCTGGGCGTGCTCCTGCGCCACCAGGGCGCGGACCTGTCCGAGCCCATGCTCTTCGGCCTGGGCTCCGGGCTCGGCTTCATCTACTGGCAGGGCTTCGTCGGCGGGCGGATCAAGCCCATGGAGCTGACCGGGAACCTGGCCAGGCGGCTCGGCCTCGACCTGGTGGTGCGCGAGAGCGCCTCGGCCCGGAAGGGATGGGAGAACGTGCGGGCGGCGCTGGAGTCCGGGCTGCCGGTGGGCCTGCAGCTCGACAGCTACCACCTGGAGTACTTCACCACCAAGGTGCGCTTCGGCGGCCACGTGGTGGCCATGTACGGCTACGACGGCGAACGCGCGTACCTGGTGGACACCGACCAGCAGGGCGGCGCGGTGACCACGAGCCTGGAAAGCCTGGCGGCGGCGCGGGCAGAGCGGGGGCCGATGACCGCCCGCCACCTGTCCTTCACCCTCACCGGCCGGCCCGGCGACCTCGCCTCCGTGATCGGCCCGGCCATCCGCGCCAACGCGGCCGACTTCCTGTCCGCGCCCATCGCCAACTTCGGCCACCGCGGGATCGCCAAGACGGCCGGCCTGGTGGAGGGGTTGCCGCCGGAGACCGGCATGCTGATGGAGCGCGCGGGCACCGGGGGCGCGTTGTTCCGCAACCTGTACCGGGACTTCCTGGCCGAGTGCCTGACGATCGCCGAGGACCCGGCGCTGCGGCGGGCGCACACGATGTACGCCGGGATCGCGCCGATGTGGAGCGCGGTGGCGGAGCTGCTGACCGGCGGCAAGGCGCGGGACGCGGCGGCGATCCTGCGGGAGCTGTCGGAGCGGGAGCGGGCCGCCATGGAGACGCTCGCCACCGTGGCGATCTGACGGCGCCTTTACAAAGTAGATCAGGTGAGGCCGTGCAGGGCGCCGGGCTCGATCCGGCAGGTGACCGGGGCCGGGCCGACGCGCTCGCCGTCGGCGTAGGCGACCACGTCCGGCGCCTCCAGCGTGACCGTGCGGACCCGGTGGATCGAGACCGCCGGATGCCGCACGTGCGTGCCCCGGTACACGCTGGGGAACACCCGCAGGAACTCCCCCTTCGACACCGCCCGCAGCACCATCACGTCCAGCAGCCCGTCGTCGGGCCGCGCGTCCGGGCAGACCCGCATGCCCGCGCCGTAGGAGCTGGTGTTGGCCACCGACACCAGCATCGCCTCCCGCTCGATCACCTCGCCGCCGTCCAGCGTCACCCGGAACGGGATCGGCCGGAACGTGCGCAGTTCCTCCACCAGCGCCACCAGGTACTTCGCCATGCCCGGCGGCCACGTCCGCCGATTGGCCCGCTCGTTCACCCGGGAGTCGAACCCGCAGCACACCACTCCCGCGAACCACTCCCCCACGCCGTCGCCGGCATCGATCCAGGCGGCGTCGGCCCGCCGGGAACGCATGCGCAGCACCACGTCCGCGGCGGCCAGCGGGTCCTTGCGCGGCAGGCCGAAGGCGGCGGCGATGTCGTTGCCCGTGCCCGCGGGGATGATGCCCAGCGGCACGCCGGTCCCCGCCACGGCCTGGACCGCCAGGTGCACCAGCCCGTCACCGCCGAAGGCGACCAGGGCGTCGGGGCGTTCGGCGGCGGCCGTACAGGCTCGGGCGAGGGCGTCGGCGGCGTCATCGCCGACGATCACCGACACGTCGGCGCCCCCGTCACGCAGGCGGCGCACCACCGGCTCCAGCAGGCGCACGGTACGGCCGCCGCGCGCGGCCGGATTCACGAGGAGGGCGAGTTGCACGGACACGCCCGGAACCTACCGGGGATTCGGGAAGGACACCAGATCAGCCTGCCCCGGGGCTTGAGGCTGCGCCCCGCCTGACCTGCGCGAAGCGGCCAGAAGTCTCCGGGCCGCGTTCAACGACAGGCTGGAGGACATGGCGAACACCCCTGATTTCCCGATGCCCCGCGACGCCCGCTGCCCCTTCGACCCGCCGCCGGGCCTGACGCTACACGGCCCGGTCGCCCGCGTACGCCTCTGGGACGGCGGCACGGCCTGGATGGTCACCCGGCACGCCGACGCGCGGGCGCTGCTGGCCGACCCGCGCGTCAGCGTCGACGTCGCCGAGCCCGGCTTCCCGCACACCAACGCCGTCAGCAAGGCCCGCGACGCCCGGATGAAGACCCTGATGCAGATGGACGCGCCCGAGCACGTCACCCACCGGCGGCTGCTGACCGCCGACTTCACGGTCAGGAGGATGGAGGCGCTGCGGCCAAGGATCCAGGAGATCGTGGACGGGCTCATCGACGCCCTGCTCGACGGCCCGAAGCCCGCCGACCTGTTCGAGGCGTTCGCGATGCCGGTGCCGTCGCTGGTGATCTGCGAGCTGCTGGGCGTGCCGTACGCCGAACGCGGCTTCTTCCAGCGTGTGGCCGGCGAGCTCGTCATGGACGAGGGCGACCCCGCACGGGCCCTGGCGGCCAGCGAGGAGCTCCACGCCTACCTGGAGCGGCTGGTGGACCACAGACGGGCCGAGCCGGGCGAGGACGTGCTCAGCAGGCTGGCCGTCGAAGGCGTGCTGAGCCGCGCCGAGATCGCGACGACGGGCCAGCTGCTGCTGGTGGCCGGGCACGACACGACCGCGAACATGATCGCCCTCGGCACCGCCGCGCTGCTGGCGAACCCCGCGCAGCTGGCCGCGGTCCGCGACGGCTCGGTCGCCCCGGCCGCCGCGGCCGAGGAACTGCTGCGCTACCTGTCGGTCACCCACACCGAGGCGCGCCGCGTCGCCCGCGAGGACATCGAGGTCGGCGGGCAGCTGATCCGCCGGGGCGAGGGGATCATCGTGGTGAAGAGCACCGCCAACCGGGACCCGTCGGCCTTTCCCGCGCCGGACGCCCTCGACGTGGGCAGGGAGAGCCGCCACCACATCGCGTTCGGCTTCGGCCCGCACCAGTGCCTGGGGCAGCCGCTGGCCCGCGTGGAGCTGCAGGTCGTGTTCGGCACGTTGTTCCGCCGCGTGCCGACGCTGGCGCCGGCCGTACCGCTGGAGCGGCTCGAGTTCAAGGAGCAGGCGGTCTTCTACGGCGTGCGCGCGCTGCCGGTCACCTGGTGAAGGCCGTGATCACCGGGTGTCGGGGCCGGTCTCCATGTCGGTGTTGTCCGCCGTGACGTCCGCGGGGGTGTCCAGCGGCGAGGCCTCGTCGTCATCCAGGCCGGAGTAGTCCTCGGTCGCGGGCAGGCGCCGCTCGCGCAGGAACATCACGAACTCGGCCAGCGCGAACAGGATCAGCATCGGCACGGTCAGGGCGAGCATGGTGAAGACGTCGCCGCCCGGCGTGATGATCGCGCTGAAGACGAAGAGCAGGAAGACGATCAGGCGGCGGTGCTTGGCCAGCGTCGCCCGGGGCAGCACCCCGATGATGTTCAGGAAGACCATGAGCAGCGGCACCTCGAAGGAGACGCCGAACACCAGCAGCATGATCACCCAGTAGCTGAGGTACTCGTTCATCTCGATGAACGGCAGCGCGCTCTCGGGCATGAACGACAGCAGGAAGCCGAGGCCGGTGTCCATCACGAGGTAGGCGAAGGCGGCGCCCACGAGGAACAGCGGGACGGCGATCGCCAGGAATGTGACGGTGTACTTCTTCTCGTTGCGGTAGAGGGCCGGCGTCACGAACCGCCAGACCTGGTACAGCCACACCGGAGAGGCGGCCACGAGCCCGAAGAGCGCGGCGACCTGCAGGTTGACGAAGAAGGACTCGAAGACGCCGCGCACGGCGAACGTGCACTCGGGCCGCAGCTGCTGGGAGATCTTCAGCGAGCAGTACGGCTCGGCCATGAACTTCCAGATCGGATCGAAGAAGATCAACCCGACGATGGTGGTCACGGCTAGGGCGAGGACGGAGATGACGATGCGGTTGCGCAGCTCACGGAGGTGATCCATGAGCGGCATGCGGCCCTCGGAGTCCTGAGGTGCCTCCGAGCCCCCGGAGCTCTCGGAGCTCGTCCGTTTGAGCAGCGCCATGTGCGGTCCTCGTCCGTGTGGTTGGGTCAGGCCTGCTTGTCGGCTTGCGCGTTGGCACGCAGCCGGGCGGCCTCCTCCTCAAGGCGGCGGGCCTGCTCCTCCGGCGTCAGCGGAGGCACGGCCGGCGGGATCTGCTGCGGGCTGACGGGCGCGGCCGGCTGCTGCACGGTCTGCCCCTGTACCACCGTGGTCTTGGAGTCGTCGTCGTCTTCCTTGCGCAGGTCGCTGGTCTCAGCCTTGAAGATGCGCAGGGACCGGCCCACACCGCGGGCGAGGTCGGGGAGCTTCTTGCCGCCGAACAGCAGGAGAAGCACCACGATGATGACGATCCACTCAGGTCCGAAGGACATGGAAAACTTCCTTTAGTGCGAGCGAGAGGCTTTCTCAGCCACGATCGTACGCTGCTCGGGGCCCAGACTCATCCCTCCACGGCCTTGTTCATCCCGATTTGACCCCGCAGGCGTTCCTCGGCGGGCGAAATCCGGGCCTCGGCGCGCGTGAGTTCCCTGCTCAGCTCGCGTGCCGCGGACAGGACCCGCACCCCCGCGGCCACCAGGACGGCGATGCCCGCGACCCCGAGCCCGATCGCCACGAAGATCCACGTCATGACCGGTGAGCGTACAGGGCCAGGGCGCGCTCGGCCTCCTCGCGCACCCGCTCCGCCATCGCCCCGGGGGCGACCACGCGGCCGGTGTCACCCAGCCGCAGCGCCAGCTTGAGCACCCAGTCCTCGTCACGGGCGCGCAACGCGATGCGCAGCCGTCCCTCGCCCAGCTCGGTCACGCCCTCGACCGGGTAGTACTCCGCCACCCACCGCCCGGCAGCGCTGACCTCCAGCTCGACCAGCTCGTCGGTCGGCGAGGGCCGGAAGACGCCCTGGGTGACGTCGATCGGCTCGGCGTCGGCGGGCGGATCGGCGGGCACGTCCAGCACGTCGACGCCCACGACGCGGTCGAGCCGGAACAGCCGCATCGCCTCCGCGCGGTAGCACCAGCCCTCCATGTAGGTGCGGCCGTCCACGACCATGACCCGGGTGGGGTCGACCTCGCGCGGGGTCACCTCGTCGCGGCCCGGCACGTAGTAGCGCAGCGACAGGCGGCGCTTCCTGTTGAGCGCGTCGCGCACCCGGGGCAGCGCGTCCGGGGCGGCGTCGACGTCCACCGCGACCTGGCTGCTGACCGCGGCGGCGCCCTCGCCGGCGGCGCGCTCCAGCTTGGCCACCACACGCGGCAGCGCGTCACCGGGCACCTCGGCGAACTCCGGCATCGCGCCGAGCATCCGCAGCGCCACCAGCAGGGCGCTGGCCTCGTCGATCCCCAGGCGCAGCGGCCTGGCGATGGTGTCGGCGTTGTCGATGACGATCTCGCCGCCGTCCCAGGAGACGTCGATGAGGTCGCCGGGGGTGTGGCCGGGCAGGCCGCACATCCACACCAGCTGCAGGTCGTCGATGAGCTGCTTCTCGCTGAGGCCGAACACCTCGGCCACCTCGCCGACCTGCGCACCCGGGTGCGACATCAGGTACGGCACGAGCGACAGCAACCTCGGCAGCCGATCCGCGCTTCCGCTCACGCCCAAGCCCCCTTCACCACGACCGACCGGACCACGCGGCTCATGCCAGCGCCCCCTTCAACCGCCGGATGACCGCCTCGCGGGCGTCGGGCGGGTCAAGAAGCTCCACGTCGGAGCCCATGCTGGCGATCCAGCCCGCCAGCCGCTCCGGGTCGGAGAAGCCCAGCTCCACCTCGTCCCATCCGCCGCCGCCCGCGCGGGTGACGGAGGCGAGCTGGCGCAGCCCCTCCCCGGCGCCCTGCCGTACGCGCAGGGTGGCCACGCGCTCCTCCATCGGCTCCTCGGGGAAGCCGATCATCTCGCGCACGTCGACGCCCGGCGGCACCTCGACGGCGCCCGGCCTGCCCACGGCGGCGACCTGCCCGATGATGCGGCTGAGGCGGAAGGCGCGCGGCGCGTCGCGGTCGCGGTCGAAGCCGGCCAGGTACCAGCGGCCGCGCCGGCTGACCACGCCCCACGGCTCCACGGTGCGGGTGCGCACGTTCTCGCTGCCGGCGCTGCGGTAGTCGAAGCGGACCACGCGCCGGTCGCGCACGGCGTCCCAGAGCGCGGGGAAGGCGGGGTCGCGGGTGTCGACGCGCAGCTCCAGCGCCCCGCCGCCGGCCGCGTCGGTGGCCACGCCGCCCGCGCGCAGCTTCAGCAGCGCCCCCGAGGCCGCCTCGGCCAGGCTGGCGCGCTGCCACACCTGCGCGGCCAGGCCGAGCACCGCGGCCTCGTCGGCCTCCAGCGTGATCTCGGGCAGCTCGTAGGACTGGCGCTCGATGCGGTAGCCGGGCTCGTCCTCCCACGGGTCGCGCACGACGTCGATGGGGATGCCGATCTCGCGCAGCTCGTTCTTGTCGCGCTCGAACATGCGCTGGAACGCCTCGTCGCCGTCGCGGTCGTAGCCCGGCACGGCCTGGCGGATCTGCTCGGCCGACAACGGCCGGCGCGTGGCGAGCAGGCAGATCACAAGATTGAGCAACCGCTCGGTCTTACGGCGCGACATCTGCCCTCACTCCTCCTGTGTTCGACGCTACCCTGCCCTGGTGATCAGATGGCGCATGGGCGAGGTGACGCGGATCCGGCGCGAGTGGCCTGGGGCGGTGGAGCTCGACGTCGCCGTTCCCGAGGGTGAGTGCCGGGCGCTGGCCTACCCTCCCCTGGTGGGCCGCCCGGAACCCGGCGACGAGGTGCTGCTCAACACGACGGCACTCGCGATGGGTCTCGGTACGGGAGGTTACGCCATGGTGGTGGCCGTCCCGAACAGATTGCCGGAAGATCCCACCGGTCCCGGTCACCTCGTGAAGGCTCGCTACACCCCGCTGCAGGCCACGGTGCTGGGCGCGGACGAGCAGGATTCGCCCTACCACGAGCTTCTGCGCGAGGCCGACTCGCTGGACGGCATGCCGGTCGTGGTGGCCGACCTGCACTCGGCGCTGGCGCCGATCCTGTGCGGCCTGTACGCCGCGCGCCCCGGCGTCCGCGTGGCCTACGTGATGCTGGACGGCGGCGCCCTGCCCGCCTGGTTCTCCATGTCGTGCGCGAAGCTGCGCGAGATCGGCTGGCTGAGCGGCGTCGTGACGGTGGGCCAGGCCTTCGGCGGCGACGTCGAGGCGGTCACCACGCACACCGGGCTGCTGGCGGCCAGGCACGTGCTGGAGGCGGACGTGGCCATCGTGACCCAGGGCCCCGGCAATCTCGGCACGGGCACGCGGTGGGGTTTCTCCGGCGTGTCGGCGGGCGAGGCGGTCAACGCGGCCGCCGTGCTGCGCGGGCGGCCGGTGGCGGCGCTGCGGGTCAGCGAGGGCGACAAGCGCGAGCGGCACGTGGGGGTCTCCCACCACTCGCTGACCGCCTATGGGCGGGTGGCGCTGGCCCCGGCGCAGGTGCCGGTGCCGGAGCTGCCGGGGGCGTTCGGGGAGCGGGTCAGGGACCAGGCCGAGATGCTGGCCGTACGGCATGAGCTGGTGGCGGTGCCGGTCGAGGGCCTGCACGAGGCGCTGAGCGCCGCGCCCGTGCGGTTGTCGACGATGGGACGCGGGCTGGAGGAGGATCTGGCCTATTTCCTCACCTCAGCGGCGGCGGGCCGGCATACGGCAGGCCTTCTGGGGTAGACGCGGGCTCCGACCTGAGGCGTAGACGGATCAGCCCTGAGTGTGATGACGCTCACGCCCGGACGCGAGAGCGTGGAGGCATGACAAGCACACGCATCGGGGCGGGCGTCGTGCTGGCCGTCGCGGCAATGCTGCTGGCGGCCTGCGGGAACGGACCGGCCCGGGGATCAGGCACCACCGCGTCACCGTCGCCGCCGCCGTCGGCGACGGCTTCGCATGGAGGGCACGGACTGCATGGTTCTGCCACCCCGGCGCCGGCCGCCCCGCTGCGTGCGGGTGAACGTTTCGTGACGGCGACCATGCCCAAGCCGTACAAGCCCGAGCCTGCGGCCGGCGGCACCGACGTCTACCGCTGCTTTCTGATCGATCCCGGCCTGGCCGGGGCCGACGCG
Source organism: Nonomuraea sp. NPDC059007 (assembly GCF_042740555.1). Lineage (NCBI taxonomy): Bacteria > Bacillati > Actinomycetota > Actinomycetes > Streptosporangiales > Streptosporangiaceae > Nonomuraea > Nonomuraea sp. NPDC059007. Next base: position 58,389 of record NZ_JBHYJD010000052.1, read on the forward strand.
TTCCTGACCGGCACCCAGTTCGCCGCCCAGAACACCGACGTGGTCCACCACGCGATCCTGTTCTCGCTGGCGCCTGACGGGCTGGCGGACGCGAAGAAGATCGACGCCAAGGACGAGGGCGAGGGCTGGACCTGCTTCGGCGACGCCGGCGTGCGCGAGGCCTCGTGGATCGGCCACTGGGCGCCCGGCACGAACGAGGTTCTGCTGGATCCGAAGCTCGGCTATCCGATGGCCAAGGGCGGCGCGCTGGTCATGCAGGTCCACTACAGCACGCTGGCGATGGACGGGAAGCCCGCCGGCACCGACCAGTCGAGCGTGCGGCTGCGCCTGGCCACGGGCCCGCGCACGCCGCTGGCGACGACGTTGTTCCCCGCGCCGATCGAGCTGCCGTGCACCGCGAGCGAGAAGGGCCCGCTGTGCGAGCGCGAGGCGGCGGTCGCGGACGTGGGCAAGCGCTTCGGCCGCGACTCGGCTGCGGTGGTCAACGTGCTGATGAAGCGGTGTGAGAAGGACGGGATCAAACCGGGGGCCACGCAGCACTGCGACGTGACCTCGCCCTCGGCCTTCACGCTGCACGCGCTGGCCGGGCACATGCACCTGCTGGGCCGTTCGATCAAGGTGGAGCTCAACCCGGGCAAGGCGGGCGGGCGCACGCTGCTCGACGTGCCCGAGTACAACTTCGACAACCAGGCGCTGCAGCCGCTGCCCGAGCCGGTGGCGGTCAAGAAGGGCGACACCATTCGGGTGACGTGCACGCACGACGCCTCGCTGCGCGCCCAGTTGCCGCTGCTGCAGAAGCTGCCGCCGCGCTACGTGGTCTGGGGCGAGGGCACCCAGGACGAGATGTGCCTGGGCATCGGGGTCGCCTCGTAGAAGTCCTTGAAGGTGAACGCCTCGGGGCCGGGTCCTTCGGCCCTGAGGCGTTGCAGCCGTGCGAAACCGTCGGCCGTCGTGGGCAGTTCCCCCACCGGAATCCACCACATCACCGCGTACGGCTCCGCGATGTGCTCGAACCACTCCCGGCGCCGCCGCAGGTAGTCCAGGTGGGCGGAGCGGTAGACGAAGTTCCACAGCGTCTCGCGTGACTCCCACACCGACAGCGTGGTGGCCAGGTAGTCGTCGTGGTCGTAACTCAGCAGTTCCCTGGGGTCCTCGTCGTTGGCCCGCATCCGCCAGACGAAGCCGGGGGCGGCGTCGGCGAGGGCGTTGATGGGCTCGAGTCCGTCAATGAAGTCGGCGATGCGGGGGTCGTCGGCGGGGGCGAGCAGGCGGGCGACGTTCATCTGTGCCAGGTGCATGGGCTTCACCTCACCATGCCCGCACTTCTATGTCAATCTTCATTTGTTTTAGAAGGTTCGGCGACGGTGACGCAGCACTCCCCCGGCCGGGGATCGAGCGCGGCCAGGCCGGGATCGCCGCCCATGCCTTCCAGCAGCCCCTGGCACAGGGCCAGGTTCATCGCGCACACCAGCACCGGCTGCTCCTCCGACAGCGTGTGAAAGGGGCAGTTGCGCATGCGCAGGACGCCGCCGTCGGTGTAGGGCTCGTAGCCCCGCTCGCGCAGCACGGCGGCGATCGGCTCGTCGCGGCGGTCCCGGGCCAGGCGCTCGCCCGCCCGGCGCGCGACCGTCTCGGCCCGGTCCTCGGCGCCCAGCGCCTCGACCACCTCGGCCAGCAGGCCGGCCAGCACGCCGTAGTCGCGCGGCGGCAGGCTCACCGACCGCTCGGTCTTGGCCCGCCGGTAGACCTTGGCCGGGCGGCCGCTGCCGGGACCCTTCTTGTCCGGGGCGCGAAAGCCCGCCTCCAGCAGCCCGGCCTCGACCAGCTTGTCGAGGTGGTGGGCGGCCAGCGTGCGGGAGACGCCGGCGGCCTCGGCCGCCTCCGCCCTGCCGACCTCGCCGCCCCGGGCCACGACGTGGTCGTACAGGGCCCGCCGTACCGGGTCCTGCAGGTGCGCCAGCGCGTCGAGGTCGTCGTTCACGCCCGCGAGTCTAGGTCCCCGGCGCTCATCGGTAGGCGGCCAGCACGTCCACGACGAAGACCAGGGTGTCGGCGCCGCGGATGCCGAAGGCGGGCAGGCCCGCGCTGCCGTAGGCCGTGCGCGGCGGGGCGACGACCAGCACGCGGCTGCCGACGGGCACGCCGGTCAGCGCGCGCTCCCACGCCTTGATGACGCCGCCGTCGCCGACCGTGAACGCCCGCGGCCGCCCGCTCCTCCAGGTGGAGTCGAACACGCCCCGCCGCGCCCACACCGCGCCCTCGTACTGCGTGACCACGAGCTGCCCCCGCTCCACCCGCGGCCCGTCCCCCCTGACCAGGATCTTGGCGGCGTAGCGTGCGGGCGGCCGGGCCAGCGGCAGCGACAGCACCGGCCGCGCGCCGCCGCCGACCCTGATTCCCGCGTACGCGCCCGCGCGTCCCTTGACCGACTCGCCCTTGGCGTGCGCGCCCAGGATGTCGATCACGTAGAAGAGGCCGTCGGACGGGCCGACGCCCTGCGGCGGGTTGGCGCCGAAGCCCTCCGCGGGCGGGATGGCGGCGATCACCCGGCTGCCCACCGTCCGCCCGCGCAGCGCCTTGTCCAGCCCGGGAACGAGCTGCCCGACCGGAAAGGCGGCCGGAGCGCCGCGGGTGAAGCTGGAGTCGACCCGGCGGTTCTCCCGGCCGTCCCAGACATGCGCGGTGTAGTGGACGATCGCCACGTCCGTCGCGCCCAGCCGGGCGCCCTTTCCCGCGGTCAGCTGGTCGATCCGCAGACTGCCCGGGGGCTTGCCCGCGGGGAAGACCACCGAGGGCCTGGCGCCGAACGCGCCGCCGACCTTCAGCCCGGGGTCCCGCGCGGCGGGGGCGGTGCACGCGGTCAGCGCGAGGGCCGGGATCAGGAGCAGGATCGGCCGCATCGACGTCCTTCCGCACCAACGCCAGTGGCCCGGGGCGATGCCCCGGGCCACGCGATGCTACCGCGCTGTCAGACCAGCTGTCAGTAAGCCGCGAGAACGTCCACGACGAACACGAGCGTGCTGTTGGCGGGGATGCCGTTCTGCTCCTGAGCGCCGTAACCCATGGCGGGCGGGATGCTCATCACGACGCGGCTGCCGACCGGCACGCCGACCAGGCCCTTCTGCCAGCCCTGGATGACGCCGCTCAGCGGGAAGTTGGCCGGCTGGCCCCGCTCCCAGCTGGAGTCGAACTGCTTGTCGGTGCCCCAGATCTTGCCGGTGTAGTGCACGTCGAGGGTCTGGTTGGCCGCGACGGGCTTGCCGGTGCCCTTGATGACGGTCTTGACGACCAGGTCCTTGGGCGCCTTGTCACCGGTCTTGGTGGTCAGCGTGGGCGCCTTCTCGCCGCCCGGGCTGACGACCTTGACGCCCTTGATGGACTCCTTGGTCTCCTCGCCGGAGGCGGACTTGAGCGCGGCGGGCGCGCCGCCGACCACGTCCAGCACGAACACCTTGGTCGCCTGGGCGGCCTGCTGTTGCTGCTGCGGGGCGGCGTCGGCGGCCAGGATCGCCAGCAGCCTGCCGCCGTGCTTGACCTTGCCGAAGCCGTCCTGCAGGACCTTGGGCAGCTGCTGGTCGATCGCGATGGTCTCCGGCTGCTTGGAGTCGTAGGAGGAGCCCTGCAAGGCGTTGGTCTTGCCGTCCCAGTCGTAGACGGTCAGGTTGACGATCAGCTTGTCGCCGCTCTTGATGGCCGGGCCGGTGCCCGCGTTGATCACCTCGTAGGAGGACTTGGCGGCGGGCGTACCCGAGGGGAAGGTCACCGTCGGCTTGGCGTTGAGGTTGCCTGCGACCTTCACCCCCGACGACGCGGTGGCCGATGTGGAGCCGGTCGGCTCGGCGGTTCCGCACGCGGCGGCGGTGAAGATCAAAGGCACGGCGGCCAGTACGGCCAGGCGGCGGCGCATGGACTTCCCTCGGGACAGACGTCTAGGTTTCGCGCCACACTATCCGAGACTGATGTAGGCCCGGGGTAAACGACCCACTACATTCCGGCGATGAGCTTGTCCACCCTCTCGTCCACACTGCGGAACGGGTCCTTGCACAGCACGGTCCGCTGCGCCTGGTCGTTGAGCTTCAGGTGCACCCAGTCGACGGTGAAGTCGCGGCGCTTCTCCTGCGCCTTGCGGATGAACTCGCCGCGCAGCCGCGCCCTGGTCGTCTGCGGCGGCACCGACTTGGCCTCGAAGATCTTCAGGTCGGAGGCCACCCGCTCCACCGCGCCGCGCTTCTGCAGCAGGTAGAACAGTCCGCGCTTGCGGTGCACGTCGTGGTAGGCCAGGTCCAGTTGCGCCACGCGCGGCGAGGACAGCGGCAGGTCGTACTTCTTGCGATACCGCTCGATCAGCTGATATTTCGTGACCCAGTCGATCTCGCGCGAGACCAGGTCGAGGTTGCCCGTCTCGACCGCGCGCAGCGTGCGCTCCCACAACTCCAGCACCCGGTGGGCGATCGGGTCGCCGCCGCGGCGGTCGACGAAGTCCTTGGCCTTCGACAGGTACTCCTGCTGGATCTCCAGACTGGAGGCCTCGCGGCCGTTGGCCAGGCGTACCCGGCGGCGGCCCGTCATGTCGTGGGAGACCTCGCGGATGGCCCTGATCGGGTTCTCCAGCGACAGGTCGCGCATCACCGTGCCCGCCTCGATCATGCGCAGCACCAGGTCGGTCGCGCCGACCTTGAGCAGCATCGTGGACTCGCTCATGTTGGAGTCGCCCACGATGACGTGCAGGCGGCGGAAGCGCTCGGCGTCGGCGTGGGGCTCGTCGCGGGTGTTGATGATCGGCCGCGACCTCGTGGTGGCGCTGGAGACGCCCTCCCAGATGTGCTCGGCCCGCTGCGAGACGCAGTAGACCGCCCCGCGCGGCGTCTGCAGCACCTTGCCCGCGCCGCAGATGATCTGCCGGGTGACCAGGAACGGGATGAGCACGTCGGCCAGGCGGCCGAACTCCCCGTGCCGGCCGACCAGGTAGTTCTCGTGGCAGCCGTAGGAGTTGCCGGCGGAGTCGGTGTTGTTCTTGAAGAGATAGATGTCGCCGGCGATGCCCTCCTCGCGCAGGCGTTTCTCGGCGTCGACGAGAAGGCCTTCGAGGATGCGCTCGCCCGCCTTGTCGTGCGTCACGAGTTCGACGACGTTGTCACACTCGGGGGTGGCGTATTCGGGGTGGCTGCCCACGTCGAGGTAGAGGCGGGCGCCGTTGCGGAGGAAGACATTGCTTGATCGGCCCCAGGACACGACTCGGCGGAAGAGGTAGCGCGCGACCTCGTCCGGAGACAGCCTGCGCTGTCCCCTGAACGTGCAGGTCACGCCGTACTCGTTCTCGAGTCCGAAGATGCGACGATCCATCACCTCACACTATGCCCACGGATCGGCGAGCGGGAGGGATCTTGCCTGGCGTTTTTGCGCCGCCCGCGCCGCATGTCCCGACATATCACTCTTTGTTCGATACGGCGCGCGGTGCGCCGTGCGATACCCCATGCGGTGCGTCGTGTGGTGCGCCGCCCAGCATGCGGCCCTTGCCGGCCAGGATGTGCTCCTCCATCAGGCGGCCGGCCGTGACCGCGTCACCGGCGGCGATGCGCTCGACGATCTCCCGGTGCTGGGCGTTGGAGGTCTGCCGGGCGGTGTCCGGCTCCAGGCCGTGCCGCCGGAACAGGTGCAGTTCCTTGGAAATATCGTCATAAAGCTCGACCAGACGGGGATTGCCGGACAACGCCACCAGGCGCCGGTGCAGGTCCACGTTGAGCGGATAGTAGTGATCCATGTCGGCGCAGCCCCGGAGCCGCTCGACCACCTCCAGCAGTTCGGCCACGTCGTCCTCGCCGGCCCGCCCGGCGGCCAGCCGCCCGGCCAGCCCGAACAGGCTCGCCCGGATGTCGTAGAGCTGGGCCGCCTGCTCGACCGAGATCTCCCTGACGAACATGCCGCGATTGGCACGGAACTCGGCCAGCCGGCTGCGTTCGAGCTGGCGGCAGGCCTCGCGGACCGGCCCGCGGCTGACGCCCAGCCGCATGGCCAGCGCCGACTCGTTGATCCGGTCGCCGCCTTTCAGCGTGCCGTTGATGATCATGTTTTCGAGCTCTTCGACGATCAGCTGGGGAAGTGAGGTGGCCTGCCGCTCGGCCACCCTGCGCCGGAGCGCGTCGGTGTAGTCGCCCACCCGATCTTCCCTACCCCAGCTCTTCACAAATTGCAAATCGTTGACAGTTGACGATTTTCGGGGAGAAGCTCCTTCCATCACCCCCTGCCACGAAGGACCAGCATGAAGATCAAGGACATCCGGGCCAGCGTGCACACCACCTCGATCGAGGTGCCGCTGCTGGAGGGCCGCGTCGCCGGGTACGGCAGAGCCGAGCAGAAGGAGTTCGTCTTCTGCGAGGTCGAGACCGACGAGGGCCTGACCGGCGTGGCCATCACCGGCCACTTCCTGGCCCGCTCCGTCGTCGCCGCCCTGGAACACCACTTCCTGCCCCTCGTCACCGGCCTCGACCCGCGGGAGGTCGAGGCCGTCCACCAGCGCGTCTGGCAGAAGCTCAACCCCCGGACGATGACCGGCGTGGTCTCCAGCGCCCTGTCCCTGCTGGACATCGCCCTGTGGGACATCGCCGGCAAGCACGAGGGCCGCCCGGTGGCCTCCCTGCTCGGCGGCGCCCGTACACAGTTGCCGGTGTATGTGACGTTCGGCTTCCCGCAGTACGACAGGGACCAGCTCGCCGAGGCCGCCCGTCTCCAGGTGGCGGCCGGGTTCACCGCGCTGAAGATGGTCGTCGGCGTGGACGGGGGCGGCTGGCGCGAGGACGCCCGCCGGATCCGGGCCGTGCGCGAGGCGGTGGGCGGCGACGTGGACCTCATGATCGACGCCAACTACCTGTTCACGCCCGCCGAGGCCAAGTACCTGGCCCGCGCCGTCGAGGACTGCGACCTGACCTGGTTCGAGGAACCGCTGCACCAGAACGACGCGCGCGCCCTGGCCGACCTGCGCGAGCACACCTCGATCCCGCTGGCCGCCGGGCAGATGGAAGGCCACCGCTGGCGCCTGCGCGAACTGGTCGAACGCCGCGCCGTGGACATCCTGCAGCCCAACCCCTGCTACTGCGGCGGCTTCACCGAGGCGCGCAAGGCCGCCCACCTGGCCCAGGTCTACAACCTGCCGATCGCGCACGGCGGCGGCTGGCCGCTGTTCAGCATGCACACCCTCGCGGGGATGATGAACGGCTGGATCCTCGAATGGCACCTCGGCATGGGCCAGGTCGGCCTGCAGTTGTTTCCCGGCTCGCCCGTGCCCGAGGCCGGGACGATCTCGCTGTCCGGCCGGCCGGGGCTCGGCCTCGACGTCGACCGCGGGGCGCTCCGCGAGACCCTGGTGCGCTAGCCATGCGGGCGTTGGCGCGTAACACCAGCATGCAGGTGCTCGTCGCGGCCGTCGCCGCCGCGATCTTCGGGTTGCTGTGGCCGGAGACCGGCGCCCAGCTCAAGCCCCTGGCCGACGTCTTTATCGCGCTCATCAAGCTGGTGATCGCGCCTGTGGTGTTCCTGGTGGTGGTCAGCGGCATCGTCTCGGCCGGCAACCTGAGGTCCGTCGGCAGGATCGCGCTGAAGGCGATCATCTACTTCGAGATCGTCACCACGCTCGGCATGCTCATCGGCCTGGCCGCCGTCAACCTCCTGCGGCCCGGCGCCGGGGTCGCCCCGCCCGCCGGCGCCTCGGAGGAGCTGACGGACTACGTCAAGGGCGGCACCGAGCGTACCTTCGCCGACTGGCTCACCCACATGATCCCCGACAACGCCGTCGGCTCGTTCGCCACCGGCGAGGTCCTCCAGGTGCTGATCTTCGCCGTGCTGTTCGCCCTGGCCCTGCTCGCCCTGCCGCCCGAGGTGGGCGAGCCGATCGCCCGCGGCTGCACGCGGCTGGCCGAGGTGTTCTTCAGCATGATCCGGTTCATCATGTACCTGGCGCCGATCGGCACCTTCGGCGCCGTCGCGTACACGGTCGGGAAATACGGCCCGGAGACCCTGACCGCGCTCATGAAGCTCGTCGGCGTCTCCGTCCTCGCGCTGGCCGTGTTCATGCTGGTCGTGCTGGTCCCGGTCTGCCGCATGGCCGGTTTCTCCTACCTGCGCCTGGTCCGCGCCCTGCGCCGCGAGCTGTACATCGTGCTCGGGACCTCCTCGTCGGAGTCGGTCATGCCGCAGCTCATGGCCCGCCTGGAAGAGTTCGGGTGCAAGCGCTCGGTGGTCGGGCTGGTCGTCCCGACCGGCTACTCCTTCAACCTCGACGGCGTCGCCGTCGTCATCCCCATCTGCGTCGTCTTCATCGGTCAGGTGTACGGCGTGCCGCTCGGCCTCGGCGACCAGCTCCTGCTGTTCCTGGTGTTCCTGGTGCTGTCCAAGGGCACCGCCGGGGTCACCGGGTCGGCGTTCGTGACGCTGGCCAACACCGTGGCGGCGGTGCGGCTGGTGCCCGTCGCCGGCCTCGCGCTGGTGCTTTCGGTCGACCGTTTCCTCTCCCTGATCAGGGCGGTCACGAACGTGCTCGGCAACGCCGTGGCCGCGGTGGTCGTGGCCCGGTGGGAGGACGGCGGCCTCGACCGCGAACTGTTCGAGAAGACCATCGGCGCCCCACGCAAGGAGAAGGCCCATGCCGCGGATCATCGCCGTCCGTGAGGCAACCATCCCGATCAGCTCGTCCATCGCCAACGCCTACATTCGGTTCGGCCGCATGGACTGCTCCGTCGTGGCGGTCGTCAGCGACGTCATCAGGAACGGCCGCCCGGTGACCGGCTACGGCTTCAGCTCCAACGGCCGCTACAGCGCGGGCGAGATCATCCGCCGCCGCGTCGCGCCGCGCCTGCTCGAAGCCGATCCGGACAGCCTGCTGACCGACGACGGCGTCACCTTCGACCCGGTCAAGGCGCTGCCCGTCATGACCGGCGACGAGAAGCCCGGCGGCCACGGCGAACGTTCCGTCGCGGTCGGCGTGCTCGACATGGCCCTGCACGATCTGGCCGCCAAGATCGAGGACAAGCCGCTGTACCGCTGGCTGTGCGAGCGCCACGCCCTCGGCGAGCCGGACGGCTCCGTCTTCGTCTACGCCGCCGGCGGCTACTACGCCCCCGGCAAGACGCTCAAGGACCTCCAGGCGGAGATGCGGCGCTTCCTCGGCCTCGGCTACACCACCGTCAAGATGAAGATCGGCGGCGCCTCCCTGCGGGAGGACCTGCGCCGCGTCGAGGCCGTCCTCGACGTCGTGGACGGCGCCCACCTCGCCGTGGACGCCAACGGCCGCTTCGACCTCGCCACCGCCCTGGCGTACGGCGCCGCCCTGGAGCCCTACGGCCTGGCCTGGTACGAGGAGCCCGGCGACCCGCTCGACTACGCCCTGCACGCCACCCTGGCCGAGCGGTACCCGGGGCCGCTGGCCACCGGCGAGAACCTCTTCTCCCTCCCCGACGCCCGCAACCTCCTGCGGCACGCCGGCATGCGCCCCGACCGCGACCTCATCCAGATCGACCCGGTCCTCAGTTACGGCCTGGCCGAATACCTGCGCATCCAGGCCATGCTCCGGCGGCACGGCTGGTCCGCCCGGCGCTGCGTCCCGCATGGCGGACACCAGTTCGCCCTGCACATCGCCGCCGCCCTGAAGCTCGGGGGCAACGAGTCCTACCCGGGCGAGTTCGAGCCCACGGGCGGCTTCGCCGACGACGCCGTGGTCGAGAACGGCCACCTCCGGCTACCCGACCTTCCGGGCATCGGCCTGGAGAACAAGGCGAACCTCCACCGGATCCTCCAATCCCTCCACCCCTGAAACCGGCACCCCCGGCCAAGGGACAAAACCGGAGACCGGCGCCCCTGTCGCACGCGACGTCGCGCCAAAGGCATCGAGCCGGGGAGACCGGCCCAAGGCAGCGGGCCGAACACCGGCCCGGCCACGGCACGAGGTCCCGGACCGAAGACCTGACCTCCCCGGGAAACCGGGCCGGAGGCCTTACCTTGCGCGGGGCATCGTGCCGGAGGCCTTGCCCGCCAAGGGCATTGGGGCGGGATCGGGGTGAGGGGTGCGCCGGTAACCGGCCGGCGGGGCGGGCGTCACGGCGGCCCGCCACGCGCGCCGGCCTGCCGTCTCCCTGAACGGAGGCCGGCCACGTGCGGCGGGTGGGGGTGGGCGCGGCTGGGCCGTAACGGATCATCGTGGTTTGACCGAACGTCACCGCAGCGACAGCCGCGGCCAGTCGGCGACGTCGCGGAGCAGTTGCCGGTCGTGGGTGGCCATGACCACGGCGGCGGCCGTCGCGTGGAGGGCCTGCGTGAGTTCCTCCACCAGCGCCATCGACAGGTGGTTGGTCGGCTCGTCCAGCAGGATCACCTGCGGGCGGGCCGCCAGCAGCAACGCCAGGTCCAGGCGGCGCTGCTGGCCGATCGACAGCTCCGACACCGGCCGGTGCGCGGCCTGCGACGGCAGCAGGCCCAGGCTCGACAGGCCCACCCGCTCCGCCTCCGCCAGCACGCCGGTGCTGACCAGCCGTGCCATCGCCGCGTCGAACACCTCATGGGCCGGCCGCCGCGACGGCTCCGGGGACTCCTGCGACAGCAGTCCCACCCGCCCGCCGCGCTGCACACAGCCCGCGCCGGGTTCGAGCCTCTGCGCGAGTACGGCCAGCAGCGTCGACTTGCCGGCGCCGTTCGGACCGGTCACCACGAGGCGGTCGCCCGCGCGCAGGTGCACCGACTGGGGCCCGCGCAGCCGCCCGGCCACCTCCACCCCGTCGGCGCGCAGCAGCGTCACGCCGGGCGGAGCGGGCAGCGGCGGCGCCTGGAAGCGCATCGGCGGCTTCGGCACGTCCAGTACCTGCGCCTCGAGCGCCTCCTGCCGCCGGTGTACGGCCCGCACCAGCGCGGGCGCCCGGGTGGCACGCGTGTGTTTGCCGGTGCCCTTCTCGGGACGCCAGCCGGTGCTGAGCCGGTTCTGCGCGGCCGACAGGTCGTCGGCCAGGCGCTGGCGTTCGCTCTGCTGGTCGCGGTAGTCGGACTCCCAGCGTTCGCGCTCGGCGGTGCGGCCCTCGCGGTAGCCCTCGTAGCCGCCGCCGTACGTACGGGGACGTCCGTCGCGGGTCGGGTCGAGGTCGAGCACGGTGGTGACGACGTCGCTGAGCAGCGCCCGGTCGTGGCTGACCAGCACCACGCCGCCCGGGTGCTCGCGCAGCCGGGCGGTCAGGTAGTCCAGGCCCGCCGCGTCGAGATGGTTGGTCGGCTCGTCGAGCAGCAGCAGGTCGTGCCCGGCGCCGAGCAGGCAGGCCAGCCGGATCCGGTAGCGCTGCCCGACCGAAAGCCCCGCCAGCGGCCGGGCACGGTCGTCGACCGCGCCGAGCGCGGCCAGCGAGACGTCCACGCGCCGGTCGGCCTCCCACGCGCCGATCGACTCGGCGTCGGCCAGCGCGCGTTCGTACTCCTGCTCGGCGCCCGGCCGCCCCTCGGCCAGCGCCTCCGTGGACTCCTCGAACGCCGCCAGGACCCGCCGTACCTCGGCGAGCTCCACGTCGATGAGGTCCCCAACGCTACGGTCGTCGCCGACGGGCATCTCCTGGTCGGCCACGCCGATGGTGCCGGCCCGGCTGACCTCGCCCGCGTCCGCGGCCAGAACCCCGGCCAGGACCTGCAGCAACGTGGTCTTGCCCCGGCCGTTCTCACCGACGACGCCCAGGCGTTCGCCCGGGGAGACGGTGAGGCTCACACCGACCAGAACCGGCCGCCCGCCACGCGTGACGCGAAGATCGGTGGCGCTCAGGTGGGCGCGGGCGCGCAGGGAAAGAGCGGTAGACACACTTCCTCCAAGAACGGGGCTCAGCCCCGTGAAAAGAAACGGACGGCGGATACGCCTCGCCGCGCCCGGGGCCACTCATGGGGGCCGCGTCGGGCGTAGTCGGGGGCTTGGCGCCGTCCCTCTTAGAGGAAGAAGTAATAGTGCATGTAATGAGCATATCGGACAGCCCGCAGGGGCCGCCCCTCATTTTCCGGTACGGCCGGCGAGGTCGGCGAAGACGACCACGTTGTCGGCGTACTCCCGCTTGACCGGGTCGAACGTGCCGCCGCAGGTGATCAGGCGAAGTTCCGGACGGTCGGTGTCGGTGTAGACGCGCTCGGACGGGAAGTGCCGCTTGGGAAAGGCCTCGACCGAGCGGACCCGGAACATCGCCGTCGAGGCGTCGGCCCGGATCACCTTGATCAACGCGTCGGGCCGGAGGGTGGCGACGCCGTGGAAGACGGCGGGGCCGGTGGTGGAGTCCACGTGACCGAACAGGGCAGCGGCACCCGGCTCGCCGGGCGCGGGTCCGTGCTTGTACCAGCTGACCAGATGCGCCTGACTGGCCTGCGGGACGCGGGCGGTGCCGTCCTTGTTGAGGCCGCGTGGGGTGATCCCGGCCTTGACCTTGAGCCCGGGAATCTCCAGGCGGACCGGGGCAGACCGCGACATGGGCGCGACAGCCGCCGAGTGGACCAGATCCCGAAGCCCCTCGAACACCTTCTCCAGCCCGGGCTTCCCCACCACCACAAGCACGACCCCGGCCAGCACAACCCCCACAGCCCCGGCCCTCACAAGCCCACCCTGTCCGCGGCCCCTCCCGGACCGAGCCCGCACCACACCGGTGTCACGGGGTTGTAGGGGTGGCGCATGTCAGCCCCTGCGGCGGTTGCGGCGGCGCATCGCGGCGACTCCGCCGAGCGCCAGCGCTCCGATTCCGGCCCACAGGAGAGCGCCTCCCGGGGCACCACGCTGCAGACCGGTCTCCTCCCCCTGATCTGCCTGAGCCGCATGGCCGGGCTGAGTGGCGTTGGCGGGCTGGGGTGCGGGGGCTGGGGCCGTACCGCCGAAGCCGGTGTATGCGCCGCCGTGTGGGCGGCCGCCCACCACCGTGAACGTGGCTCGGCTGGTGGGCTCGTCCTCGTCGTCGCAGTACCCGAAGACCGGCTGGCGGCCCCGCGGAGTGCCGATGGGTACGCGTACGTCGTCCTCGAACCGGCCGTCGCCCAGGTCGTCGATCGGGATCTCCCCGAACGAGGTGGGCCCGTCGATCATCCCCGACTCTGAATCGGGGTCGCACAGCAGCCGGACCGTCACCCATCCACCGGCCCGTACGGTCGACGGCCGCAGGCCCAGGTCCTCGTCGGCCCGTGCCGGGACCGCGGCCACCCCCAACGCCACGGTGATACCGGCCAAAGCGGCGGCGATCCCACGCATCTGCTGCCTCCAGCGGTGATCCACTTTCTATGACCACCTACCGCCGCAAGCCCCAACGTAAGACCCACCTTGGGACTACGGGGTGTAAATCTCCTGCACTCGGACGATCTTCCCCTTGTAGACGGTGATCAGAGCCGGACGCTCGTACTGCTTGGCCCGCTTGATCAGCACCGACTGCGAGCACCGCTTGTTGCCGAGTCCGGTGTTGCGGTCGACGGTCATGTTCCGCATGGACGCCTTGCATCCGAACGCCGACAGGAACACCACGTTCTTCGCGATCGGCGAGGCGTAGGCCCGCACGTCACCCTCGGGCGGCCCCACGAAGTAGCCCTCGGTCTGGGTGCCCTTCTTCCACTTGATCGGCTCGTATTCGGCCTTGACGCCGCTGACGTGGGTGATCCAGCCGCGCAGGATGCCGTCGCGCCGCGAGTGGACGCCCTTGGTGAAGTCGTGCCCGGGGTCCGCCTGGAAGGTGGTCCCGAAGATCTTGGGTGCCTTGAACTTGGGGATCGCCGTGAACGCGGCGGTCGCGGGCAGCGTGACCGTGCTCCGGGTACCGGCGTGGGCGGTGCTGACGAAGGAAAGGGTCAAGGCGGCCACTGCACCGCCGGCCAGGATGTATCGGGTCGAAGTCTTCACACGATCTACGATCCCCGCACACGCCCCCTGGTTCGCGCAGCACCACGTGACACACGTCACACCCCATCACCAGGAGACGGCGACTCCGCTGACCCCGGCTACCGGTGCACCCACCCGGCACGGCCGTACCCGAGAGGCGGGCGCCACTCGGAACCGGCGCCGAATCAGGGGCGAAGACCGACAGACAGGACACCGACGCGCGCGGCCGCCGGACGAGGCGCGGCTCGGAGCCGAAGGCGGGTGTGGGTAGAACCACAAGTCAGCCGCATACAAGAAGCGGCCGAGAGGCGCGGGCAGGAGCGGAAGGCGGGGTGGCGGATCGGGCGTGCGTGGGCGCCGCGGCGTTTTGCCGCGGCGCCCAGATACCGCTTCGGCCCCGCAAACCATGAGGCCCATGCCCCCCGTCGCGAAAAGGGGGTGGTGGCGGCGGGGATTTAGCCCGCCCGGCCCCGCGGCGGGGCGGTGGG
>NZ_JBHYJD010000053.1:0-71775 GCF_042740555.1 Nonomuraea sp. NPDC059007
CGGAAGTTAAGCTTCCCAGCGCCGATGGTACTGCACTCGGGAGGGTGTGGGAGAGTAGGTCACCGCCGCACAAAAACATGCAAGAGGAGAAGGGGTCTGGCCTTAGGGTCGGGCCCCTTTTTCGCGTTCCGAAGGGGCTGTCCCGCCGTCGCGGGGTGGTCCCTTTTCTGCGTTCCCCCGGAGGCGCTGGGTTCCCCCGGAGGCGCTGGCGACGGCTCACCGCCCCCACCCTGCACCGGCGGGGGCTTACCGCCTCCCACCCTGCACCGGGAAGGGCTCGCAGCCCCTCCCCGCACGCCTCGCCTCCCACCCGCCTCCTATCCGCGTCGCCCTCCCTCACGCTTGTCAAGCGCCGGTGCGGCGAGCACCCTCCGCTGACGTGAACGGCGCAACGCGCACGGCGCTCAGCTCTGTCCCGCCGCTTGTCTGGCGTCGGCTTGGGGAGAAGCTCGGGCGGCGGGTGTGGTGAACCCGATGTGGCGCCACGCGTTCCCGTTGTCTTGGTGGGCTATGGGGTGACTGCTGTGTTGAGGAGGGGTTCTATGCGGAACGGGATCTGGGTGGAGAGGGCGATGGTGGAGTCGGTGCGTTGGACGGCGGGGGAGGCCAGGACTGTGGCGATGATCTCCTGGAGGTGTTCGGTGCTTTTCGCCACCACTCGGCACAGCAGGTCGTGCTGGCCGCTGGTGCCGTGGACCTCCAGGATCTCCGGGATCGTGTGTAGCGCCGCCACGGACTCGGTCAGCCGGCCCTGGGCTATCTGGAGCCACACGAACGCCAGGATCGGGTAGCCGACCCTGGCGGGTTCGACCGTGGGGCCGAAGTCGGTGATCACGCCGCGGGTTGTCAGCTTTTCCACGCGGGCCTGGACGGTTCCTCTGGCCACCCCCAGGAGGCGGGCCAGTTCGGTGAGGCCGATGCGGGGGTGTGCCCGCATGGTCGTCAGTAGGCGGGCGTCCAGTTCGTCCATGCGTCTACCCCTGTGCGATTCGACCAGGGATCGAGGCTGTCCCTGTATGAAGCGGAGCCTATCTGGCGTTCGGCTGTGCGTTTCGGTTACGAAGGACATGTCTCGTGGTCTGTGCGGAATGACTAGCTTTTGTGGAAGCAGGCGGGCGATGTGAGGCGGATCGTGCAGTCCAACTGCTCGCTCTTGCCAGCGAATCAGGAAATTGCTGTCATGTGAACATGTTCGAGGAAGCACAGTACTTCGCCCCGGTCGAGACGCAGGGGGATGGCTCGGTCGTGGTCGAGCTTTCGCAGTCGCATCCGGGGTTCGCCGATCCGGTCTACCGGGCGCGGCGTAACGCGATCGCGGGACTGGCCGTGAACCATCGGCGGGGGATGCCGATTCCGGCCGCCGAGTACACCGAGGAAGAGCACGGCATCTGGGCGCTGGTCGCGGGGGAACTGGCCAGCAAGCACAAGCGCTACGCCACCGAGGAGTACCTGGAGGGAACTGCTCGGCTCGGCCTGCCGTACGAGCGGATTCCGCAGTTGGAGGAAGTGAGTGAGCTGCTGGAGCCGCTCACCGGGTTCCGGTATCTGCCGGCGGCGGGGCTGGTGCTGCTGCGGGAGTTCTATGGGGTGCTGGCTGATGGGCTGTTCCACTCCACTCAGTACATTCGCCATCATTCCGTGCCGTTCTACACGCCTGAGCCTGATGTCATCCATGAGGTGATCGGGCATGCCAACGCACTCGCGCACGATCGGTTCGCGGCGCTTTACCGGCTGGCCGGGGAGGCGGCTCGTAGGGTCGAGGGGGACGAGGCGCTGGAGTTCGTGTCCAAGGTCTTCTGGTTCACGATGGAGTTCGGCGTGATGGCGGAGCGGGACGAGCTGCGCGCCTACGGGGCGGGGATTCTGTCGTCCTATGGGGAGATCGAGGAGTTCCGCGGGATGCAGATCCGGCCGCTCGATCTGCGTGACATGGGGCAGACGGAGTACGACATCACGAAGTACCAGGATGTCCTGTTCCGGGCGGAGTCCATGCGGCATCTGGAGGACGTGGTCGGGGAGTTCTGGGCCACCTGCGACGACGACTCGATCGCGAAACTTACCCACGTCTAGCAGTCCCCGTGATTTATCACGATAATGCGTGACAAATCACGGGGGAGAGTGGGATACGTGTGGTGGCGAGTGTTCGCGGCCTCCGCACTCGTCCTGCCCACCAGCCTGTACGGCCTGCCGCCCATCCACCAAAGACCCCCGGCCCGGCAACCACACACGACCCGAGCAGCCCCGTTGATCGGCCCCACCCGCCCATCCACCCAAGAGGATCGCGGTACGCCGCCGGACGGAACCCAAGCGCCCCAGCCGGACGGAACCCGGGCAATACAGGCCACACCGCCGCCCAAGGAAGGCACGGACGCGCAGGAGCCCAAGCCGCCCCCGCTCAACCCCAAGACGATCACCAAGCGGCTGAACCGCTACCTGGCCGGCCGCCCAGGTCCGGTAACCGCCACCGTCAAGGACCTGGCCACCGGCCGCGTCTACCGCTACCACAAGGGCGAGCGCCTCATCACCGCCAGCACCGCCAAGGCGCTCATCCTGATGGCCCTGCTCCGCAAGACCCCGTGGCGCAAGCTGGACAAAGCCACCCGCCACGACGCCGACATCATGATCCGCTACAGCGACAACCACGCGGCCGACCGGCTCTGGACACGCATCGGCGGCGCCGCCGGCTTCACGAAGGCGGCCAGGAAGTTCGGGCTGCGGCACACGAGCGGCGTGGCCGGCGACTGCCTCGACCTGTACTGCTGGGGCATCACCAGGACCTCGGCCGATGACCAGGTCAAGCTCATGAACGCGCTGGTGTCGAAGAAGAGCCCACTCCCGGAGAAGGAGCGCGAGCGAGTGCTCAAGCTGATGGGCGCGGTGATCGACGGCCAGAACTGGGGCGTGAGCGCGGGCGCGTGCAAGGGCCAGGGGACAGCGCTGAAGAACGGCTGGCTCAAGCGGGTCTCCACCAAACGCTGGGCCGTGGTCAGCGTGGGCCTGATCGGCAGAAGGTACGCGGTGGCGGTCCTGACCGAGGGCAGCCCGCAGGTGGGCGACGGCATCGCCACGGTAGAAGGCGTGGTCACCCGGATCCTGCGCTCATTCAGAAAGTGCTAGGGCGTCACCAGGCGATAGCCCACACCCCTGACCGTCTGGATGAGCTGATCGTCCTCGTCGCCGAGCCGCGCGCGCAGCCGTTTGACGTGGACGGCGATGGTGTTGGTGGACGTGGCGTCGGTGGCGTTCCACACGTGCCGCATGATCTGCTCGCGCGTCACCGTGCGGTCGGCGTTGCGCATCAGGTAGTGCAGCAGCTCGAACTCACGCAGCGGCAGGTGTACGGCTCGCCCGCCCACCCGCACCTGGTAGGCGCGTACGTCGAGCTCCACCTCACCCACCCGCAGCAGCGTGCGCGACTCGGGAGAGGCGGCCTGCACGAACGGGAGCAACTCCAGCACCCGGTACGGCCGGGCCACGCAGGCCGCCGCTCCCGCCGCCAAAGCCTGTACCGCCTGCTCGGCATGCCCTTCGCCGACGCCGAGCAGTACGGGAACGGCTCGCGTCAGCCGTACTGCTCGCACGAACTCCACAGCGCTGATGACCGGCAGGGTCGCCGAGACCAGCACCACATCTGGCCTGAGAGCTCCAGCTTGGAGCAACGCCTGCGCGCCGTCGCTGACTCCGGCGACGGTCACGCCCTCGCGTTCGAGCGCGGTGGCCAGCTCCTGGACGATGCTCTCGTCGGGATCGGCCACCAGCAGCACGGGCGCCGTACGAGTGTCCCCGTGCACCTCGGATGCCGTCTGCTGGTGGGCCATCAGCCGAATCGTCCGGTGATGTAGTCCTCGGTGCGCTTGTCAGAGGGGTTGGTGAAGATGCGGCTGGTCTCGTCGAACTCCACCAGGCGGCCGTGCCGTACGCTCTGCTCGTCCACTTCGGCGGTGAAGAACGCCGTGCGGTCGGACACGCGTGCGGCCTGCTGCATGTTGTGCGTCACGATCACGATCGTGTAGTCGCGCGACAGCTCCTGCATCAGATCCTCGATCTTGGTGGTGGCGATCGGGTCGAGGGCGGAGCAGGGCTCGTCCATGAGGATGACCTCGGGCCGGACCGCGATCGCGCGGGCGATGCACAGTCGCTGCTGCTGGCCACCGGACAGGGACAGGGCGTTCTGCTTGAGCTTGTCCTTGACCTCGTCCCAGAGGGCCGCCTGGGTGAGCGCCTGCTCGACCAGGTCGTCCATCTTGCCCTTCATGCCGTTGACGCGGGGGCCGTAGGCGATGTTGTCGTAGATCGACTTGGGGAAGGGATTCGGCTTCTGGAAGACCATGCCGATCCGGCGGCGTACCTCGATGGGGTCGACGTGGTCGCCGTAGAGGTCCTCGCCGTGGTACATGATCGAACCGGCGGCACGGGCGCCCGGGATGAGGTCGTTCATCCGGTTGAAGCAGCGCAGCACCGTGGACTTGCCGCAGCCGGACGGACCGATCATGGCGGTGATCTCGCGGTTGCCGATGGTCAGGTCGACTCCGCGGACGGCCTCGTAGTCGCCGTAGAAGACGCTGAGATTCGAGACGGTGAACACCGGGTCCAGGGCCTCGATGTTCCGGGGGGCCTCCGGCCCGCGAACGGTGATGTTCGGCATGATCTCGGTCATTTCTTCCTTACCACCGCTTCTGGTAGCGGTTACGGAGCCAGATGGCCGCTGAGTTCATCAGCAGCAGGATCGCGAGCAGGACCACGATGGCCGCCGCGCCCACGACCTGGACCTCGGGACGAGAGTTGGTGATCAGGTTGTAGATCTGGACCGGCAGAACGGAGAAGCTGCTGCTCAGCCCGTCAGGGTTGAAGCGGACCAGCGTGGCCGCACCGAGCAGCAGGAACGGCGCCGCCTCGCCGATCGCGCGAGACAGCGCCAGGATGGAACCGGTCGCGATGCCGGGCACCGAAGCCGGCAGCACCTGCCGCCAGATCGTCTGCCACTGCGTGGCGCCGAGGGCCAGCGAGCCCTCGCGGATGGACGGCGGCACCGCCTTGATCGCTTCGCGGGCGGCGATGATCACGATGGGCAGCACCAGGAGCGACAGGGTGATCGCACCGGTGATCACGCTCGGGCCGAGGCCGAAGCCGCGGGAGATGACGCCGAGACCGAGGATGCCGTAGACGATCGAGGGGACCGCCGCCAGGTTGGCGATGTTCAGCTCGATCAGCCGGTTGTACCACTTGGTCTTGTCGGCGTACTCCTCCAGGTAGACCGCGGCGAGCACGCCGGTGGGCAGTGCCATGATCGCGGTCAGCGCGACCACCCACAGCGTGCCCATGATGCCCGACAGCACACCGGCCGTCGCGGCGTTGACCGACCGCAGCGACGGGAAGTTCTGGATGAGGTTCAGGTCGAGACGCTGCCAGCCCTGCGTCACCACGTAGACGAGCAGGACCACCAGGAAGATCATGGCGATGGCCAGGCTGGCGAGCAGGGCGATCCGGAACAGGTGCTCCTTGAGCGGCCTGCCCTGGCTGGCCAGCCGTACGGTGGAGGCAGGTGTGGACAGGATTGCCATCAGTCGTACACCTCGCGGTACTTCTGCACCATCCGGGCGCTGAACCAGTTCATCGCGAAGGTGATGATGAACAGCAGCGAACCCACGGCGAAGATCGTCTTGTAGGGGATCGAGCCGGTCGAGAGGTCACCGGCGCCGGCCTGGGCGATGAAGGCCGCCATGGTGGCCATCTCGTTCGTCGGGTCGAAGGTGAAGATCGACTTGAAGCCGCCCGCGACCGCCACGATCATCGTCTCGCCCGCGGCGCGGGAGATCGCCAAGATGATCGCGGCCACGATGCCGGAGAACGCCGCGGGCACCACGACGCGGACCGAGGTCAGCATCTTCGAGGCGCCCAGCGCGAAGGAACCCTCGCGCAGGCCGTTCGGCACCGCCGCCATCGAGTCCTCAGCGAGGGAGGCGACGATCGGGATGATCATGATGCCGACGAGCAGGCCGGCCGAGAGCGCGTTCTTCGCCTCAAGGTTCAGGAAGGGGAAGATGTCCTTCAGCAGCGGAGTGAGGAAGGACAGCGCGAAGTAGCCGAAGACGACGGTCGGCACACCGGCCAGGATCTCGAGGACCGGCTTGAAGAACTTGCGGACGCCCGGCTTGGCGTACTCCGAGAGGTAGATCGCCGCGGCCAGGCCCAGCGGCACCGCCACGATGACGGCGATCAGCGTGATCTCCAGCGTGGCCACGACGATCGGCCAGACGCCGAACGTGGCCGGCTTGATCAGCGGGCCCCAGTTGGTCGAGCCGAAGAACTGGGCGAGGCTGACCTCTCCGAAGAACTCGATCGTGGGCTCGACGAGCGAGTAGATGATGCCGACGGTGGTCGCGATGGAGACCAGCGCCGCCGCCAGAAGCAGCGCCTTGACGATCGCCTCTCCGTAACGCGGGCGCGACCGCGCCAGGGACCTTCCGGTCCCCGGTGCGGTCGCCTGGTGCTGAGCAGCCATCAGCCCGCCTTCAGCGCCGTGATGTCACTCTTGAGCTTGGCCTCCTGCTCGGCGTTGAGCGGGATGAACTTCGCCTCCTTGGCCAGCGAGCCGATGTTGGCGCTCAGGTAGTCGAGGAAGGCGCCGACCTCGGGCCGCTTCACGGCCGTGGCCGACGGGTAGACGAACAGCGAGCGAGCCAGCGGGGTGTACTTGCCACCCTGGGCGGCCTCCACGCTGGGGGCGACACAGCCGCTGCCGGAGTCGATCTCCACGGCGGTCAGCTTGTCCATGTTCTCTTCGTAGTAGGTGAACCCGAAGTAGCCCAGGCCACCCTTGGCGCCGGCGACGCCGTTGACGATGTCGTTGTCGTTCTCGGAGGGGCTGTAGTCCTTGCGGCTCGCGCCCTCCTCACCGTTGATCTCGTCGGTGAAGTAGTCGAACGTGCCGGAGTCGGCGCCCGGGCCGTAGAGCTTCAGGGCCTCGGTGGGGAACTTGGCGTCGACGTCCTTCCAGGTCTTGACCTTGCCCTCGGCGGCGGGCTCCCACATCTTCTTGAGCTGCGCCGTGGTCAGGCACTTGGCCCAGGTGTTCTCCTTGGGCACCACGACGGTCAGGGCGTCGGTGGCCACCGTCAGTTCGGTGAACTTGATGCCCTTGCCCTCGCAGAGGGTCTTCTCCTCGTCCTTGATCGGGCGGGAGGCGTTGGAGATGTCGGTCTCGCCGGCGCAGAACTTCTCGAAGCCACCACCGGTGCCCGAGGTACCGACCGGAACCTTGACCTGCGGCTGCTCCTCGCCGAACGCCTCGCTCGCAACCGAGATGAGCGGGGCGACGGTGCTGGAACCGTCGATCTTGATCTCGCCGCTCAGGCCCGCGGGGGGCTCGGAGGCGCCGGCCGAAGAGGGGGCGGAGGCCTCGGGGCTGGTGGCCGCTGTGTTACCGCCGCCGCCACAGGCCGCCGCGAGGGAAACGACGAAGGCGGCCGTCGCCACCGCGCTGAGGCGGCGCTGTCCACTGGTCACGGTTTGTGTCCTTCTCGTATGGAGATCCTTGCTTGCTACGTGACCGATAAAACTTGGGGAAAGTGAACGGAAATGAAACGAGTCGTGACCGGCGACGGAAGTCGTGCCTCGCCTCGTGTGAATAGCTCCTCAAGCGGCATGCTTGACCCCATGACCTACCGCGTATGCCTGGTGTGCATGGGAAACATCTGTCGCTCGCCCATGGCCGAGGTGGTCCTGCGGGCCACGCTGGCCGAGCACGGACTGGACGAAGTGGTGGTGGACAGCGCCGGAACCGGTGACTGGCACGTCGGCGGGCCCATGGACCAGCGGGCCGCGCAGACGCTGGCCGAGCGCGGCTACGACGGCTCCGCCCATCGGGCCAGGCAGTTCACCGGGGATTGGTTCAGCCGTTACGACCTGGTGCTGGCCATGGACACGGCCAACCTGCGGGCGCTCAGGCGGCTCGCGCCCGCCGGGCAGGAGGTCAGGTTGTTCCGCTCGTTCGACCCGTCCGCGCCGGCGGAGGCGGAGGTGCCCGACCCCTATTACGGCGGTCAGGATGGCTTCGACGAGGTGTTGCGGCAGGTCAAGGCGGCTTCGGAGGGTCTTGCCAAGCACTTGGCCGACGAGCTCCGGTGAGAGTGGTCGAGCGGCTCGGCTCCTCGCACGGATGGCGGCTGGAGCGGGGTTTCCTGGCTGACGGGCGCGAGGTCTTCGCCAAGTCCGGGATTGTTTCCCCTTTGTTCACTTCCGAGGCGGCCGGACTGCGGTGGCTGGGCGAGGTGATGGACGTGCCCGAGGTGATCGAGGCGGGCGCGGACCGGCTCGTACTGTCCTGGGTGCCGACCGAGCCGCCCACTCCGGTCGCGGCCGAGCGTTTCGGGCGGGGGCTCGCGCGGATGCACCGCGCGGGGGCCGACGCTTTCGGCGCGCCGTGGCCGGGGTTCATCGCCGAGCACCTGATGGACAACTCGCCCGCGCCCGACTGGCCCGCCTTCTATGCCGCGCGCCGCGTTCTTCCCTTTGTACGGCAGGCCGCCGCGTTGACCGCCGGGGACAGAGACCGGGTGGAGCGGGCCGTGGCGATGTTTCCGGAAATTTCCGGGCCTGCGGAGCCGCCGGCGCGGATCCACGGCGACCTGTGGAGCGGGAACCTGCTGTGGTCCGGCGGGACCGGGGTGCTCATCGACCCGGCGGCGCATGGCGGGCATCGGGAGAGCGATCTGGCCATGCTGGATTTGTTCGGCGTGCCGTACCTGGACCGGATTCTTGGGGCTTATCAGGAGGAGCACCCGCTCGCGGACGGATGGCGGGAACGGGTGCCCCTGCACCAGTTGCATCCGCTGCTGGTGCATGTCGTGCTTTTTGGCGAGAGCTACCGGGGGCAGCTGATGCGCGCCGTGGACCGGCTTCTGGGCTGATCAGGCGTTGAGGTGGTTCAGGACCGCGTCGTGGAGCGCGCCATTCGTGCACACGAGGCTGCCGCCTTCGAGGCTGGGCGCGCCGGCGACGTCGCTCCACCGCCCGCCCGCCTCCTCGACGATCACCGTGAGCGCCGCCATGTCCCACGGCGACAGCTCCGGCTCGGCCGACAGGTCGACGGCGCCCTCGGCGACCATCATGTGTGACCAGAAATCGCCATACGCCCTGGTACGCCAGCAGGCGCGGTTCAGGTCGAGGAAGTTGTTGAGCTTGCCCTGCTTCTCCCAGCCGCCGAAGCTGGAGTAGGAGAACGAGGCGTCACCCAGATCGGTCACCGCCGAGACCCGCATGCGGCTGGCCTTGGTGAGGCTCTTGCCGGTCCACGCGCCGCCGTCCCTGGCCGCCCACCAGCGCCGGCCGAGCGCGGGCGCCGAGACGAGCCCGACGACGACCTCGCCGTGGTCCATGAGCGCGATGAGCGTGGCCCAGACGGGCACGCCGCGCACGTAGTTCTTGGTCCCGTCGATCGGATCGATGATCCACGATCGGGCGCCCCAGCCGGTCCGCCCGAACTCCTCGCCCACCACGGCGTCGCGCGGACGGGCCCGCCGCAGCGTGCCGCGGATGGCCTCCTCGACCGCCCGGTCGGCGTCGCTGACCGGCGTGAGGTCCGGCTTGGTGTCGACCTTGAGATCGACCGCCTTGAACCGCCGCAGGGTCATGTCATCGGCGGCGTCCGCCATGACGTGCGCGAGGCGTAGATCGTCGTTGTAACCCGTCACGATGAGCCACGCTACCGTGCCGGGCACACGCCGCATCAGAGGCCGATTCCCCCTTTCTTGCTGACATTCCCCACCATTTGCCGCAACTCTGGACGTGGTGTCAGGTGTTACTGGTGAGTAGCATTGCGGTATGTCTTTTGATGTGGGCGCCTTCATGCTGCAGACCGTGCCGTTCGCGAACACCCTCGGGGTCGTCTTCGACAAGGTGAGCGACGGGTACGCCCTGTGCCGCCTGCCCGACCGTGCCGACCTGCACAACCATGTGGCGGGACCGCATGCCGGGGCCCTGTTCACGCTGGCGGAGTCGGCGTCCGGGGCGGCCATGCTGTCGGCGCTGGGCGACCAGCTGTCGCGCGCGGTGCCGCTGGCCACCGGGGCGACCATTCGATACCGGAAGCTGGCCATGGGCGAGGTGACGGCCGAGGCGCGGCTTCAGGTCGAGCGGGACGAGGTGGTGGGGCGGTTGGACGCGGGGGAGCGGCCGGAGTTCGAGGTGGCGGTGGAACTCAAGAACGCCGAGGGCGTCCTGGTCAGCGAGATGACCGTCTCCTGGACCCTCCGCCCCAACCGCTGACCCCACCCTCCACCAGGTCCAACCGCCGCCACCCGTTGAGCTCCCCCCGCCAACCTCAACCGCGGCCATGCCTTGAGTTCCACTCGACCCAGCTGGTGGGCTCCTGCCGCAGTCAGGCGAGCTGCTCCCGGGGCGCCACCCACGTGGTGGGCTCTCGTCGCGGGGCTCGTTTGATGGGTGGTGCGGGCCGAACGGCGGTTTGCCCCGGTGTGGGTGATCACGGGAGGGTGAGGATGGCCTTGCCCCGGACTTCGCGGGACAGCAGGGCCTTGGCCGCGACGGTGGCCTGGTCCCACGGGCCGCGCCAGCCGATCTCGACCTCCAGCTCGCCCCGCTCCAGGAGCGTGAGGAGGTGGGCGAGGTCCGGGCCGAAGGGCGCGCTTACGTTGAAGTTCTCGATCCGGCCGCGTGCCGAGGCGGAGCCCGCCCGTTCGAAGTCGATCAGCGTCGGCTGTTTCGCGGCCCGGCCGATGGCCTGGACGACGCCGTCGTCCTCCAGCCGGTAGAACGCCTCGGCCAGCTGCTGGCCGCCGACGGTGTCCAGCACGCCGTACACGCGCTCGGTCAGGTCTGTGGGGCCGCTGACGATCTCGGCGGCGCCCAGCGCGCGCAGGCCCTCCGCACGGGCCGGGCTGCTCACCGACGCGATCACCCGCGCCCCCTCACGAGCAGCGAGTTGTACGGCGAAGCGCCCCACCCCGCCCGCCGCCCCGGTAACCAGCACCCGCCGCCCGGCGATCGGGCCGAGCCGCCGCACCGCCTGCACGGCCGTCACCCCCGCCACCGGCAACGCCGCGGCCACCCCCAGATCCACGGAGTCGGGAACCACCGCGAGCTCGGCGGTGTCCACGGCCCGCAACTCCGCCCAGGCCCCCGACCACCCGAAACTCACCACCCGCATGCCGACGGACGGCCCCGACCCGTCAGCGGCCGCCTGTACGACCACACCAGCGGCGTCCCACCCCGGCACCCGCCGCGACCGAGGATCGTGATAGGCCACCTCACCGAAGTTGAGCGACACCGCCGACACCCGGATGAGCACCTGAGATGCGGTGGGCACGGGCTCGGACACGGTGGCGATGGACAGTTCCGGATTGAACATCAGCGCTTTCATCATGCCGAGAACCCTGCCACCCACCCCTCACGACCCACGCACACCCCACGCACGACCTCACGATCCCTGCGGCTTGTGACCGCCCAAGCCCCGGCCCACACCGTTGGCCGCCCGAGTGCGCACCTTGTCGGCCGGCAGACACCTCACACCGGGCCCTTGGCAGCCCCGGGCTCTCTGGGTGTCCCAGCTCTGGCCCCACTCCACTCGGCTGCCACGGCTCACGCTCTGGACCGCCCGTTCTCGGCTCGGCGAGGGGGAGTTAGTCGGTGGAGGGTTCGGGGTCGCGGGTGGCGAGGAGGCGGCGGAGGCTGTCGAGGCGGGCCGGGTCGGCGTGGCCGTCGGCGACCCAGGCGTCGAGTGCGCAGTCGGGGCCGCGGTGGGTGCAGCCCTTGGGGCAGTTGACGGTGACCTCGATGAGGTCGGGGAAGGCGGCCAGCACGGTTTCCACCGAGATGTGGGCCAGGCCGAAGCTGCGTACGCCGGGCGTGTCGATGATCCAGCCGCCCTCGGGCAGTTCCAGCGCCACGGCGGAGGTGGAGGTGTGGCGGCCGCGGCCGGTCACCGCGTTCACGTGGGAGACGGCCCGGTTCGCGTCCGGTACCAGGACGTTGACCAGAGTGGACTTGCCCACGCCTGAATGGCCCACCAGCACGCTGACGCGACCGGTCAGGTGGTCGCGCAGTTCCTCCAGTGAGCCGCCCTTGTGGACGACCACGTGGGGGACGCCGAGCGGTTCGTACAGGGAGAGCAGTTCGTCCGGCGGCGCCAGATCCGACTTGGTCAGGCACAGCAGGGGCTCGATGTCGGCGTCGAAGGCGGCCACCAGGATGCGGTCGATCATGCGTGGCCGGGGCGGCGGCTCGGCCAGGGCGGTCACGATGACCAGCTGGTCGGCGTTGGCCACGACCGGGCGCTCGATGCCGTCGGTGTCATCGGTGTCGTCGGCGGAACGGCGCAGCATCGAGGTGCGGGGTTCGACGCGGACGATGCGGGCAAGGGTGTCGGGTTCACCGGATACATCGCCTACGATCGCCACCCGGTCACCCACGACGATGCCCTTACGCCCGAGTTCGCGCGCTTTCATCGCGACCACCAGACGGCGAACGGGCTTGGCCTTCTTACGGCCCCGGCCCCCGGACGCGGCGGGCGCCGCCTCCACCAGCGTCGTGTAGCGGCCCCGGTCGACGGCGACCACGAAGCCCTCGACGGCGTCCTCGTGGGCAGGACGGATCCGGGTCCTCGGCCGCGAACCCTTACCCGGCCTGACCCTGACGTCGTCCTCGTCGTATTCCCGCCGTTTCAGCGGTCTACTCCCCCCAGCATCTCCCCCCACATGCGGGTGAACTCCGGCAGGGTCTTACCCGTTGTCGCGATGTTCTCCACTTCGACACCGGGCACCGCCAGCCCGATGACCGCTCCGGCGGTGGCCATGCGGTGGTCGGCGTAGCTGTGGAAGACGCCGCCGTGGAGCGGGCGCGGCCGTACGATCAGGCCGTCGTCGGTTTCCTCCGCGTCGCCGCCCAGGCGGTTGATCTCGGTGACGAGCGCCTCGATGCGATCGGTCTCGTGGCCGCGGATGTGGGCGATACCGCGCAGCCTGCTCGGCGTGGTGGCCAGGGCGGCCAGCGCGGCGATCGTGGGCGTCAGCTCGGACACATCACGCAGGTCGGCGTCAATCCCGATGATCTGCCCGCCGCCCGTGCTGGTGAGGGTGAGGCCGGCCACGCCTTCGCCGGTTGGTGTCAGGTCGATGGTGGCGCCCATCCGGGTGAGCAGGTCACGCAGGACGTCGCCCGGCTGGGTGGTGTTCAGCGGCCAGTCGGGGATGGTGACCGAGCCGCCCGCGACCATGGCGGCGGCCAGGAACGGCGCCGCGTTGGACAGGTCGGGCTCGACCGTCGTCTCCCGTGCCGCGATCGGGCCGGGGGCGACTCGCCACACGTCGGGTTCCGTGTCGTCGACGCTCACGCCTGCTGCCCTGAGCATCTGGACCGTCATGAGGATGTGGGGCTGCGAGGGGACCGGCGGGCCGGCGTGCCTGATCGTGACGCCCTTTTCGAAGCGGGCTGCCGCCAGCAGCAGCCCTGAGACGAACTGGGATGAACCCGACGCGTCTATCGTCACCTCGCCGCCGCTCAGCGGGCCTCGGATGGTGAACGGCAGCGCGTCGTTGTCGATCGTCGCCCCCAGGGCGCGCAGCGCGTCGAGGATGGGGCCCATCGGGCGCTTACGGGCGTGGGCGTCGCCGTCGAAGCGCACCTCGCCGTCGGCCAGCGCCGCCATCGGGGGTACGAACCGCATCACCGTGCCGGCCAGGCCGACGTCGATGCTCGCGCCGCCGGTGACGGGGCCGGGGGTGACACGCCAGTCGACGCCCGCCGGGGTTTCGGCCACCGCCTCGAAGCCCGCTCCGAGCGCGCGCAGGGCCGCCACCATGAGGTCGGCGTCGCGGCTGCGCAGTGCCTGGCGGACCAGGCCTGGCCCGTCGGCGAGCGCGGCCAGCAGGAGCGCGCGGTTGGTCACCGACTTGGAGCCGGGCAGGGCGACGGTGGCCGCGACGGGGGCGGTCGCGACCGGGGCTGGCCAGTGCTGAGCGGGCATGGTCAAAGACTACTGGCAGCCGGTACGGCAGGCCGCAGCCTGTGGATGGAGGCGCGAACGCCGGGAGAGCCTGTGGAGACAACACCTCCGGGCAAGGGGCGGGGCGCTGGGGTGGGCGAGGCGGGAGGAAGGCGTCGGGGGAGGGACGTGGGCGGGAGGCGGGACAGCGGGGGGAGGCGGGACAGCGGGGGGAGGAGGGACAGCGGGGGGAGGAGGGACAGCGGGGGGGAGGAGGGGCAGCGGGGGAGGAGGCGAGGGAGGAGGCGAGGGAGGAGGGGCAGCGGGGGAGGAGGCGAGGGAGGAGGCGAGGGAGGAGGGACAGCGGCGGCGAGGAGGCGAGGCGTGAGGGAGGTTGGCGTGGGGGTGGCGTTGGGGAGGGCGGCGGTGTGTTGTGGGCCTGGCATTCCGCAAAAAGGGCGATGCGTCCGCCGAGCACCCAACCCCGAACATGGCAGGGTGGTGCTATGTGCGGTAGATACGCCTCGGCGCGGAAGAAGCACGAGCTGCTGGAGGAGTTCCAGGTCGAGCTCGACGCCGAGCCCGACAAGGAGCTGAGCCCCGACTACAACGTGGCCCCCACAAAGCAGGTCTACGCCGTCCTGAGCCGCGTGCCCGAGGAGGCCGAGCGGGCGGTCAGGCAGTTGCGGGTGGTCAAGTGGGGTCTGGTGCCCGTATGGGCGAAGGACCCCTCGGTGGGTTCCCGGATGATCAACGCGCGGGCCGAGACGCTGGCCGAGAAGCCGGCCTACAAGCAGGCCTTCGCCAAGCGGCGCTGCCTGATCCCGGCCGACGGGTACTTCGAGTGGATGCCGGTAGAGGGCGACAAAAAGAAGAAGCAGCCCTACTTCATCCATCCCGAGGACGGCGGGGTGCTGGCGATGGCCGGGCTGTACGAGTTCTGGAAGGACAAGACGCGCGCGGATGACGACCCGCTGAAGTGGCTGGTCACCTGCACGGTCATCACGACGGACGCCGAGGACGACCTCGGCCACATCCACGACAGGATGCCGATGATGATCGAGCGCGAGCGGTGGGCGGAGTGGCTCGACCCGAAGCTCGCCGACACCTCGACGGCCCAGGGACTGTTGATCCCGGCGCAGTCGGGCCGGCTGGTTGCGTACCCGGTGTCCACATATGTGAACAATGTCCGGAACAACGGGCCGGACCTCATCAAACCCCTGCCTGACCCCGGAGAAAGCGGACTTTTCTAGAAGGTGTAAGAACCACGCCAAGTGGGCATCCGGTGGAAAAGCGATGCGACCGTTCACTCGGTGTCACCGCCACATTCACCCCCTATTTGCGCAGGGCGGGACCACCGGGGAGTCTCGCCAGGCTCCCCTCACCTGCCCGGAGGTGCGGATTCGTGGACCACACGACCGCTCGTGAACGCCTGGACAGCATGCTCGCCGAGCTCGACCGCTCCATCAGGGTCCTGACCGGCGAGCCCGTCGCCGTGCGTGAGCGTTCGGCGGCCGACGCCGGGTCCGATCTCACCGAGGCCGACCGCGCCCAGGCCATGCTCGACGCGGCCGTCGCGCAGCGCCGCGCCGTCGTGAACGCGCTCAGGCGCATCGACGACGGCGTTTACGGCGAATGCGTCGACTGCGGCAAACCGGTCCCGGAAGGACGCCTGGAGGCCCGCCCAGAGGCCGCGCGCTGCGTGCAGTGCCAGTCGAAGCAGGAGCGGCGCCGCTAGGACTTGCGGGCGCTGGCCACCAGGTGGATGCCCACGGTGTCGTCGTCGTCGGGGTGCGCCTCCAGTTCGGTGCGCACCAGCCAGGCCAGCGACCGGGAGTCGGAGCCGAGCACGTGGTCGACGGTCGAGGGGGACAGGACGGTGCGCGGCCGTACCCACTCGACCTCCAGGCCCGCGCCCATCAGCAGCTCGCGCAGCTGACCGCTGCTGAAGCAGCGGGTGATGCCGCCGTCGGGCCAGGGTACGAGCATGACCTCGCCCGTCTGGCGCAGGTGCTGCCACTGGCCCTGCTCGGCCAGGATCGCCATGCCCAGGACCAGCGAGTCGACGCACAGCAGCGCGCGCCCGCCGGGGCGCAGCACGCGGGCCACGTCGGACATCGCCGACTCGGCCATGAGCTCCACCGACATGGCGCGCTCCTCGGCGAGCACCGCGTCCACGCTCTCGTCGGGCAGGAAGGACAGGTCGTCCGAGCGCACCTGGCGGACTCTGACGTCGCGCAACCTGGCCTGGTCGGCGGTTCTGCGGAAGTCGACGACCTCGATCACCTTGTGGCCGGCGCGCGCGGCCTGGCCGGACCAGCGTCCGCGCCCGCCGGACAGGTCGAGGATCACCGAGGGCTGGCCGGGAAGCCACCTGCTCAGCTGTTCCGCGACGACCGCGCGATAGAACGTCCAGTACGGCCCGAGGGTCCCCGAGCCGTTCAGTTCCTCGGCCGGAATGGGCAGCACACGCGACTCCTGGGTTCCGGGACAATGGCTACCAACCGGTACGTATTCATTTTCCCCGCACCGGGTTGTTCGTCACCTTCTATCTTGCGGGAACAGACGCGGGCGCGGGTGGGTTGAGTCGAGCATGCTCGCAGTTGCAGGTCGTCCACAGCCACCGTCACCCGGCCCCAGTGACCGGCGACTCGGTGCCAAGCAGGTATTCTCCCCTGAGTACGGTGTACCGCCACAGCCGGCCACCGGTGATCTTAGGGGGGTGGGTCCGGTGCCCGCGACAGGCGCGGAGACTCTGGAGCAGCGCAGTGAGCGGTTCGAGCGCGACGTCATGCCGTACCTCGAGCAGCTCTACTCCGCCGCGCTCCGGATGACCCGGAACCCGGCGGATGCGGAGGACCTGCTTCAGGAGACCTTCGCCAAGGCGTTCGCCTCGTTCCATCAGTTCCAGGAGGGCACGAACCTCAAGGCGTGGCTCTACCGGATCCTGACCAACACGTTCATCAACAGCTACCGCAAGAAGCAGCGGGAGCCGAAGCAGTCGGGCACCGAGGAGATCGAGGACTGGCAGCTCGCGCGCGCCGAGTCCCACACCTCGTCCGGCCTGAAGTCCGCCGAGGTGGAGGCGCTTGAGCACCTCCCCGACGGGGACATCAAGCAGGCGCTCGCGGCGCTGCCCGAGGAGTTCAGGATCGCGGTCTACCTCGCCGACGTCGAGGGGTTCCCCTACAAGGAGATCGCCGACATCATGGGCACCCCGATCGGCACCGTCATGTCCCGGCTGCACCGCGGCCGCAGGCAGTTGCGGAACCTGCTCGAGGACTATGCTCGCGACCGTGGCCTTGTCCCTGCGGAGGGGTCGAAATGAGCTGTGGAAACCCGCATGACACCGACTGTCGTGAAGTGCTGGACAAGGTCTACGCCTACATCGACGGGGAGCTCGGCGAGGGCGACTGCGTCGACATCCGGGTGCACCTCGACGAGTGCGACCCGTGCCTCAAGGAGTACGACCTCGACAAGGTCGTGAAGCAGCTCGTGGCCAAGCACTGCGGTTGCGATCCGGTGCCGGCCGATCTGAGGTCGAAGGTGCTCGGCCGTATCGAGCAGGTCCGGGCGGAGCTGTCCGACTAAGATCTTCCCCATGCGCGTGGTGGTCACCGGAGGAGCCGGTTTCATCGGGTCGAATCTCGTCGACCGCCTGCTGGGCGACGGCCACGACGTGGTCGCCGTGGACGACTTCTCCTCCGGCAGCCGCGCGAACCTGGCCGGCGCCCTGACGCACGAGCGCTTCCGGCTGTGCGAGCTGGACATCCGCGACCCCGCGATGATCGCGCTCGGCGCGGAGTGGAAGCCCGAGGTGATCTGTCACCTGGCCGCGCAGATCAGCGTCCGCAGGAGCGTGGCCGACCCGGTGCACGACGCGCGGGTCAACGTCGAGGGCACCGCGTCGGTGCTGGCCGCCGCGCGCGAGGGTGGCAGCCGCAAGGTGGTGTTCGCCTCCTCCGTCGCGGTGTACGGCCGGCCGCCCGCGATCCCGGTTCCCGCCGACGCCCCGGCCGACCCCCGCTCGCCGTACGCGGCATCGAAGCTCAGCGCCGAGACGTATCTGTCGACCTTCCACGCCCTGTACGGCCTGGAGTACACCACGCTCGTCCTCTCCAACGTCTACGGCCCGCGCCAGTCCCCCGACGGCGAGGCCGGCGTGGTCGCCATCTTCACCGACGCCCTGCTCAACGGCGTGCCCACGGTCCTCTACGGCGACGGCACCCAGACCCGCGACTACGTCTTCGTGGACGACGTGGTCGACGGCTTCGTGCGCGCGTGCGGCGCCGACGGCAACGCGTGCCGCTTCAACCTGGGCACCGGAATCCAGACCACCGACCGCCGTCTGCACTCGCTCATCGCCGACGCGGTGGGCGCCCAGGACAAGCCGGGCTTCGCGCAGCCGAGGCCGGGCGACCTGCCGGCCATGGCCGTGGACCCGGTGCCCGCCTACGACGGGCTCTCCTGGCAGCCCGCGAGTGACCTGGCCAGTGGCCTGCGCGCCACAGTCGATTGGAGGCGGAGTTGCCGCAGGTAGTGGCTTGATTACGCTTTGCTTGCGATTCTCGACTCCACCCGTTTCAGCACGTCAACTTCTGTAGCGTGAATCACAGAATTCGACGTGGAGGAAGTGGATGTTGAAGGTTTCGACCGCCCGGCTGATCACGGCGCTCGTGCTGATCACACCGGTCGTTCTCCTCTTGGCGACCGGCGGGGGCGGTGGCGCCCTCCCGCCCGGAGTCTCCTGGACCTGAGCTCCAAAGGGGAGCCACAATGCGTGATCTCTCGTGGCCTGCGAAGGTCTATCTGTTCGCCGTGATCGGCGC
Organism: Nonomuraea sp. NPDC059007; assembly: GCF_042740555.1. NCBI lineage: Bacteria > Bacillati > Actinomycetota > Actinomycetes > Streptosporangiales > Streptosporangiaceae > Nonomuraea > Nonomuraea sp. NPDC059007. The sequence continues at coordinate 18,769 of NZ_JBHYJD010000053.1, forward strand.
GGCGACCGCGCTGTTCGCCCACAGCCTGATCACCAAGGGGCAGCTGGTCGCCTCGGAGAGCCTCGGCATCCTGCTCGTGCTCGCGCTGCTGTTCCTGGTGTGCGAGTCGATGCCGACGCTGCTCAACGTGGAGCAGTTCGCCGTGTCGGTGAGCTTCTCGGCCGCGCTGGCCGCGGTGGTGCTCATCGGGATGGAAGGGGCCGCGCTGGTCGGCCTCACGGCGGTCCTGAGCGTACGGCCCGGCCTGCCGTTGATCAAGCGGCTGTTCAACGGCGCCCAGTTCGCCCTGTGCGGTTATGCGGCCGGATGGGTCTACCAGCAGTTAGGCGGAGTCTCCGGGGTCCCGCAGGTCAACGCGTTCGACGACCTGATCGGCCCCTACGCGGCGGCCACGGCCGTCTTCGTGCCGCTCAACATCGTGCTGACGCTCACCATGATCTCGCTGGCCACGCAGGTGAGCGCGGGCGAGGTGCCGATGCGGGGCATGGTGCAGTTCCTGCTGACCTATCTCGGCTACGGCACGTTCGGCCTGCTGGTGGCGGGGTTGTGGGCGACGATCCAGTCGATCTCCGCGGTGCTGGTGCTGCTGCCGCTGTTCGTGGCCAGGTGGGCCTTCGGCCAGTACCACGCGCAGCAGCGCTCCTACGACGCCACGATGGCCGCGCTGTGCCAGGCCGTCGAGACGAAGGACTACTACACCCGCGGCCACTGCACCCGCGTCTCGCTCGCCTCCACCATGATCGCGCAGGAGATCGGCATGGGCATGGACCGGCTGCGGGCCATCCGCTACGCCGGCATGCTCCACGACGTCGGCAAGCTGGGCGTGCCCACGAAGGTGCTGCAGAAGGAGGGCCCGCTGACCGAGGAGGAGTTCGCCGCGATCCAGCTTCACCCGATGCGGGGCCTGGAGATCGTGCGCGGCATCGACTTCCTCGACGAGGCCTTCGCCGGGATCATGCACCACCACGAGCGCCATGACGGCAAGGGTTACCCGATGGGGCTGGCCGGGCCGGAGATCCCGGAGTTCGCCCGGGTCATCGCGGTGGCCGACGCGTTCGACTCGATGACCTCCGACCGCTCCTACCGGGGCGCGCGCCCGGTCGAGGTGGCGGTGGACGAGCTGGAGCGGGGCGCGGGCACCCAGTTCGATCCGGTCATGGTGGCGGCGTTCATCAAGGCGCTGGAACGCAACCCGTGGCAGCCGCAGCGCCGTGTGGATCCGCCGCCCGAGGACGCCGCCACGATCAAGGACCACGACGACCCGACCATGCCGATCCAAGTTGTGACGGGCCAATGAAACGCGACCCAATGAAGCGCGCATTTCAGGGCTTGGACTCCGGGCAGTTGCTGCTGATCTGCGCCGCCGGGCTGGTGGCCGTGGCGGGGGTGGCGCACACCGCGGCGGTCGGGCTCGACCGCCCGGAGGTGGCCATCGGCTTCGGCGCGCTGATCGCGGTCGGCGAGCTGGCCCGGCTGACCATGCCGGGCAACAGGGAGGTGGCCCCGATCGGCGCCGCCGCCGCTCTCGGCTACACGCTCCTGCTCGACCTGGCCACCAACCCGCTGCGTCACTCGGCGCTGCAGGTGGTCGCGGTGATCGCGGTCGGCATGATGGCCGGCGCGCTACCGCATCTGGCGGTGGGCCGCCCGCCGCGCCTCGACGCGATGGCCAGGCGGCTGCTGACCGGCGCGTTGCTGGCCTTCGCCTTCCGCCCGCTGGCCGGCACCCTGCACGAGCTGACGCTGGGCGACCGCGGCACCTGGTGGCCCGCGCTGACGGTGATGGTCACGCTGATCGCGCTCACCCTCGGCATCGACGTGCTGATCGCCGCGATGCTCCGCGCCGAGCAGGTGCGCACCGCGTTCAAGGTGGCGGTCAGCGACGAGGTCCGCACCGCGTTCCCGCTGGGCGCGGCGGTCGCCGCCTCCGGCGTGCTGCTCGCGCTGGCCTCCCACAGCATGGACCTGGTGGCGCTGGTCGTCTTCGCCGCGCCCCTGCTGGTCACGCAGGTCGCCTTCCGCAAGTACGCCGGCATCCGCGCCACCTACCTGCAGACGGTACGCGCGCTGTCGCGGGTGACCGAGGTGGGCGGCTACGTCGAGCCCGGCCACTCCCGCAGGGTGAGCCGCCTGTCGGTGGCGATCGGCCGCGAGCTGGGCATGTCCGAGCCGGAACTCCTGGAGCTGGAGTACGCGGCGCTGATGCACGACATCGGCCAGCTGTCCCTGCGCGACCCGATCCCGGGCGGCGCGACCGTGCTGACCGACCCCGAGCAGGCCAGGCGGATCGCCGAGCTGGGCGCGGAGGTCATCAGGCAGACCGGCGTGCTGGACCGCGTGGCCGACGTGGTGCGCCGCCAGTGCGACCCGATCGACGAGGACCCGCCGCTGTCGAGCCGCATCATCAAGGTGGCCAACGCCTACGACGACCTCGTCGGCGGCTCGACCGACCGCGACCGTGCCGGTGCCGCACTCGAACGGCTGCGCCTGGCGGGCGGCTCGGAGTACGACGCCGCCTGCATCGGCGGGCTGGCCCGCGTGGTCGACCGGGCGCCTGCCCACCGGATTTAGGGGGGTCGGGGCGGAATCAGGAGGGTTTCTGACCTCGTACAAAGTGGCGGGCCGTTCGGGGGGATATAGCGCCTCTCTTGCCCCTCGCCTTTGTGCGGTTTCTACAGAACACCCTCCCGGGATCGGTGGTTTTGCGGAGAAGGGGTGGCTGAGGGCGCGGTCGTAGGGTGGGCGCGTGCTTACAGCGACCCTGGGGACCCTGGGACCCGTTCTGATCGCCAACAGAGGCGAGATCGCGCGGCGCGTCATCCGCACGGTCCAGCGCCTGGGCCTGCGCGCTGTCGCGGTCTACTCCGAGGCCGACGCCGATCTGCCGTTCGTCACCGAGGCCGACGAGGCGGTGCTGCTCGGCCCCGCCAATCCCGCGCAGTCCTATCTCGACGTGGACAAGGTGCTCGCGGCGGCCCAGCGGACGGGGGCGCGTGCCGTACATCCGGGATATGGCTTTCTCGCGGAGAACGCGGCGTTCGCCCGCGCGGTGACCGAGGCCGGGCTGGTGTGGATCGGACCCGCGCCCGAGGCGATCGAGCGGATGGGCGACAAGATCAACGCGCGCAACCTGATGGAGGCGGCCGGTGTGCCGGTGGCGGCGGGCACCCGCGAGCCGGCCACCGATCTTGAGCTGGCGGTGCTGGCGGCGGCCGAGATCGGCTATCCGGTCATGGTGAAGACGGCCGGTGGCGGTGGCGGCATCGGGATGAGCGTCGCGCACGACGAGAAGGGACTGGCCAAGGCGTTCGAGCAGGCGTCCAGGGCGGCGGCGCGCTTCGCCGGCGCGGCCACGGCCGGTGGCGAGGGCGACGTTCTGGCCGGTCCGGCGATCCTGCTGGAGCGCTACATCGAGCGGGCCCGCCACGTCGAGGTGCAGATCCTCGGCCTGCCCGACGGCCGCGTCGTGGCGCTGGGCGAGCGCGACTGCTCGGTGCAGCGCCGCCACCAGAAGGTCGTGGAGGAGTCCCCGTCGCCGGGCGTCACGCCCGAGTTGCGTGAGCGCATGCTGGCCGCCGCGGTGCGGGCCGGCGAGGCGGTGGGATATCTGGGCGCGGGCACCGTGGAGTGCCTGGTCGACGCCGACAAGCAGGACTTCGTCTTCCTGGAGATGAACACCAGGCTCCAGGTGGAGCATCCGGTCACCGAGCTCGTCACCGGCCTCGACCTGGTGGAGCTCCAGCTACGGGTGGCCGCGGGCGAGAACCCCGAGGTGCGCCCAGAGCCGCGCGGCCACGCGATCGAGTTCCGCGTCTATGCCGAGGATCCCAAGCGCTTTTTCCCCGGACCTGGCAAGATCACGGTCTGGCGGGAGCCGGCCGACGCCCGGGTCGACTCCGGCTACGTGGAAGGCAACACGGTCACCCCGTTCTACGATCCCCTCATGGCCAAGCTGTGCGTGTACGGCGACAGCCGCGCGCAGGCCATCGAGCGGGCCAAGGACGCGGTCGCCGGGTTCGCCGTCGAGGGCCCCAAGAACAACCTGCCGTTCTGCGCGGAACTGCTGGACAACGCGGAGTTCGTCAGCGGGGACTACGACACGGGTCTGGTCGGGCGTATGCGCGCATAGCGCACGTGACATGGTTGGATCGTCAGGAAGAGGGGAGCACCCGTGGCCGAGGTATACGCGGAGATGGTGGCGAACGTCTGGAAGGTCGTCGTCAAGGAGGGCGACACCGTCGAGGACGGCGACACGCTGGTCATTCTCGAGTCGATGAAGATGGAGATCCCCGTCCTCGCCGAGGACTCCGGCGTGGTGGCGCAGCTCAAGGTCGCCGAGGGTGACGTGATCCAGGAAGGCGACCTGATCGCCGTCATCGAGTAGCGCGCTCCATGAACCGTTCGCGGTCGACGACGACTCGCTCGATGGTGCCCTGCCCGACCAGCGTGGTGCGGTCGCGGGCGACGAAGCTGAAGACCAGTCGCCGGCCGTCGACCTCGGTGAGCTCGGTGCTGATCTCGACGTGGGTGCCGACCGGGCTGGCCGCCAGGTGGTCGAGCTGGACGCGGGTCCCGACCGACGTCTCGCCCGCGCCCAGATGCGGGCGTACGGCCTGCAAGGTGGCCATCTCGGCCAGCGCGAGCAGCCGCGGCGTGGCCAGCACCGGCACGTCACCGCTGCCGATCTTGGCGGCCGTGTCCTCACGCTCGACCATGATGAGCAGCTGGGAACGGAGACCGGGAGCGAGCGTCATGGCCTCAGCCTACTGGTGGTGCTGATGGGGCCCAGATCTCCGGGAAACGCGGACAAGGTCCATCAGAAGGCCGCAGGATAGGGTTTGTACGGCTTGTGGCATATGAGTGGCGTGTGGGACGCCAGGGTCATACACTCTCGAAGTTCCGTGACCTCTGTGTTACCCCGCTGCGACACAAGTTCGCTTTGTTGGTGTCTGGGGTTGGAGAGGCAGGGGGTACCGGGGGAGACATGGTCGCGCAAGGGACGACGCTGGCGGGGAGGTATCGCCTCGACACCCGCATCGGCGCCGGTGGCATGGGCGAGGTCTGGCGTGGGGAGGACATCGTCCTCGCGCGGACCGTCGCTGTCAAAGTGCTGCTCCCAGGTCGGATGGACGACCCCGGCTTCGTGGCCCGCTTCCAGGGCGAGGCACGAGCCATGGCCACGATCAACCACCCGGGCGTCGTGGACGTCTACGACTACGGAGTCAGCGGCGACACCGTCTACCTGGTGATGAAGTTCGTCGACGGCGAACCGCTCGACCGCCTGTTGATCCGCCTCGGCCGGATCGCGCCAGAACCGGCGATGGAGCTCATCGCGCAGGCGGCCTCCGCGCTGCAGGCCGTACACGACCAGGGCATCGTGCACCGGGACGTGAAGCCGGGCAACCTGATGGTCCAGCGCGACGGCACGCTCGTGCTCACCGACTTCGGCATCGCCCGCTCCGACCTGGCCAACCGGCTCACCGACGCCGGCATGGTGCTCGGCACCGCCGCCTACTGCGCGCCCGAGCAGGCCGAAGGCGCCCCCGTGACCCCCGCGGTCGACATCTACGCGCTCGGCGTGGTCGCCTACGAATGCCTCGTCGGCCAGCGCCCCTTCGACGGCGACAGCGCGGTCACGATCGCGCTCAAGCACATCAGGGAAGCTCCGCCACCACTGCCCGCCGAGATCCCGCCGGCCGTGCGCGCGCTGGTGGAGAAGGCGCTGTCCAAGGACCCGGCCAGGCGTTTCGCCAGCGCCGCCGAGATGAGCCGCGCCTCCCGCCAGGTCGCCGCCGGCGAGGTGCCCGACGTGGTCACCGGCGCCACGATGGCGCCACCGGTCGAGGCGTACCAGACGGGAGCGGTCCAGGGGCCGCCCGCCGCGCCGTCCGACGACAACACCACCGTCGCCCAGCCGCGCCGGGGCAACCGGCGCGCGTCCAAGGCCCGCCGCAGGGGCGGCCTGGTCGCCGCGATAGCCGTCGCCCTGGTGCTCGGCGTGGGCGCGGGCGCGGTCGCGATCACCGGGATGACCACGGACGGCGACCCCGAGGCGACCACCAGCCCGATCGGCGCCGAGGTGAGCACCACCAAGCCCCCGCCGCCCAAGAACACGAGGATACGGCCACGGCCGACGCCAACCGTCGAGGAGTCCACGCGCCCGCCGGTCCGGCAAGAACCCACTGAGGAGCCGGAGCCGACCAAGACGCCCACGACGACGAAGACGCCCACGACCACGCCGTCGGCCACGAAGGGCACCAAGACGCCGTCGCCCACTCCGGCGATCAAGAAGCCGGTGCCGGGCGTCGTCAACATGAAGTACCCCGATGCCCGCCGGATCATCCTCGCCGCCGGGTTCACCGTCCGCGTGGACGATCAGGAACGCGGCCAGTTCCCCGAGCGCTGCCTGACCGTCGTCGAGCAGAATCCGGGCGCCGGCGCCAAGCTGGAGCTGAAGAAGGCCGTCCTGCTGACGCTGGTCAACACCGAGCTCTGCTCCCCGACGCCGACGCCTTCCGCGACGCCGACGCCGAGCCTCAAGCAGTAGCCGCCTCAGACCCCCGTGGTGTTGCGGGGGTAGGCGATCTGCGGGTCCGTCGCGATGTTCACCATGTACGGCACGCCGGAGTCGAAGGCCCGCCGCAGCGCGGGACCGATCTCCGACGGCCTGGTCACCAGCTCGCCGCCGCCGCCCAGCGCCGTCACCACCTGGTCGTAGCGGGTCTGCGGACGCAGTTCTGCGGCCACGTCGTAGCCGTAGAGCATCTGCATCGGGTGCTTCTCCAGGCCCCAGATGCCGTTGTTGCCGCAGATCATGACGACGGGCAGGCCGTGCCGTACCAGGGAGTCGACGTCCATGAGGGAGAAGCCGGCGGCGCCGTCGCCGAGCAGCAGCACGACCTGCGAGGACGGGCGGGCCAGGCGGGCGGCGATCGAGTAGCCGAGGCCGGTGCCCAGGCAGCCGTACGGGCCGGGGTCGAGCCAGTTGCCCGGCTGCTTCGGCTCCACGTACTTGCCCGCGTAGGAGACGAAGTCGCCGCCGTCGCCGATCACCACGGCGTCGTCGGCCAGGATCTTGGCCAGTTCGCCGTAGATGCGCATGGGGTGGATCGGGTCGGAGCCGGCGGTCAGGAGGTCGGCGTCGGCGGCCACGGCCGCGGCCGCGGTCTCGGCCAGCCTGGCGGTCCAGGGGGCGTAGCGGGCGGGCTTGATGTCGGCTTCGCCGCAGGCCGTACCCAGGCTCCAGAAGACCACCGACAGGTCGCCCGCGGCCGACGCGGCCGGTTGCATGTGTGTGGCGAGTTGCGACGGCGCGTCCACGATGTGCACCACGCGCGCCAGCGAGGTGCCGTTCTTGCCGCCGAACCAGCCGTAGCCCAGGCGGAAGTCGAGCGGGGTGCCGACCACGATGACCAGGTCGGCCTCGCCGAACGCCTGTCCGCGGGCGCGCGTGACCAGCAGTTCGTGGCCGGCGGGCAGAATGCCGCGACCCTGGCCGTTGAGGATCACCGGCAGCTTCCACGACTCGGCGAAGTCGCGGGCCGCCTCCTCGGCGCGGTCCATCCACACGTCGGAGCCGAGCACCAGCACCGGCCGCTCCGCCTCGCCGATCAGCCGGGCGATCGCCGCGACGGCATCCGGATCCGGCTCCAGCGGCGACGGGGTCTGGGTGTCGGCGGCGTGCGCCGGCGAGGGGGAGAACAGGTGGTCCATGGCGAAGTCGATGAACACCGGGCCGCGGTGCGGGGCGATCGCCGTGCGGAAGGCCATCTCGACGTCCTGGCCGATCGAGTCGGGGCCGGTGGCGGTGAAGGCCAGCTTGGTGATCGGTTCGAGCAGCGGAGGATGGTTCAGCTCCTGGAGCGCGCCGCTGCCCCAGCGCGACTGCGGGGCCCGGCCGCCCATCACGACCAGGGGCGAGCCGTTGAAATGCGCGGTGGCGACGCCGCTGACACCGTTGGTGATGCCGGGGCCGGCGGTCAGCACCGCCAGGCCGGGCTTGCGGGTGAGCCTCGCCGTGGCCTCGGCGGCGAAGACGGCGCTCTGCTCGTGGCGTACGTCGAGGATCCGCATGTCCTCGTGCACCGCGCCGTCGTACAACGGAAAGACGTGGCCTCCGGAGAGGGTGAACATGGTCTCGATGCCATAGGCCTTGGACACGGCGACGGCTGCGTCACCGGCATGCTTCGCGGACTCCATGCCGGGAACCTACCAACCAGTCACCTCCTCAAACAGAGGTCATCCACAGCAGATGTCGACCCGGCCGTACTGGGCACGGGCGTCGATCTTGCGGACCGAGGACGGGTCGTGGACCACGTCGACGTCGGGGGTCTCCGCCTGGACGGTGACGTCGTAGGCGCCGTCCTCCACGTTGATCCTGATGTCGCCCTGCGTGCGGACCAGCGCCTTCACGTTCATGGGCCGCTCACGGAAGTTGAGCTCGACCTGCCCCTCGCCGGTCTCGGTGTCGGCCTCCTCGCCGCGCAGGTCGAAGGCGCGGATGTTGCCGGAACCGCTGCGGGCCCACAACTTGCCCACGGTCTGGGTGACGCCGATGTCCCCGGAGACCGTGGTCATGCGGACGTCGCCGTACAGGCTGTCGACCCGGAGGGTGCCGGCCTCCACCGTCGCGTCCAGGTTGGTCTCCGAGGGCACGAAGACCGTGTAGTCGGTGTCGCACGTGAGGCCGCGGTCGTTGTTGATGTTGGGGCAGTCCGCGGCCAGGCGCAGGGTGGTGCCGTTCCAGTCCTCGGAGACGTTCGGCCGCGTCTCCGACCAGCGCAGCCGCTGGTCGAGCTGGATCTCGCCGGCGGCGCCCGGCACGATCGACACGCTCACGTCGCCGCGCGCCTCGATCTGGAGCTTCTTGCCGACGAAGGGGATGGTGCGCGTGCTCTGGTGCGTCGGCGGGCGGGCGCGGGCGAAGCCCGCCCACATCCCGCCGCTGGCCAGGAACAGCGCGAGCACCGTCAGCACGGCGCCGAACGTCAGCCAGACCGCCCTCACGGCACGCTCCTGATCTTGAGGAAGTGCAGGACCGCCAGCACCCGGCGGTGGTCGCCTTCGGCGGGCGAAAGGTCGAGTTTGGTGAAGATGTTGCCGATGTGCTTGCCGACCGCCCCTTCGCTGAGCACGAGCTCCTGCCCGATGCCGGCGTTCGAGCGGCCCTCGGCCATCAGCTTCAGCACCTCCTGCTCGCGCGGGGTGAGCCGGTCGAGCGGGTCGCTGTGCCCGCGCAGGAGAAGCTGGGAGACCACCTCGGGGTCCAGGACCGTGCCGCCGGCCGCCACCCTGCGCAGCGCGTCGATGAACTCGGTCACGTCGGCCACCCGGTCCTTCAACAGGTAACCGACGCTGCCGGTCGCCGAGGAGAGCAGCTGGGCGGCGTAGCGTTCCTCGACATACTGCGAGAGCACCAGCACGGCCAGCTCCGGCTGCTGGCGGCGCAGCACGAGCGCGGCGCGCAGGCCCTCGTCGGTGTGCGTGGGCGGCATCCGGACGTCGGTCAGCACGAGGTCGGGCCGGTGTTCGTCGGCGGCCCGCAGCAGCCCCTCCGCGTCGCCCGAGGTCGCCACCACCTGCATGCCGGAGGCTTCGAGCAGCCGGATGAGCCCCTCCCTGAGCAGGACGGAATCCTCGGCCAGCACTACTCGCACGGTAGCTCCACTTCGATCATCGTCGGCCCGCCGAGCGGGCTTTCCAGGTGCAGCGATCCATCCACCGAGCGGACGCGTTGCGCCAGCCCGCGCAGTCCGGTTCCGCCCTCCATGCTGGCCCCGCCCCGCCCGTCGTCCACGATCGTCAGCGTCAGCCATTGGTCGCGCCGGCGCACCGAGATCTCGGCGGAGCGCGCCTGGGCGTGCTTGGCGATGTTGGTGAGCGCCTCGGAGACCACGAAGAACGCCACCGCCTCGATGGTGGGCGAGACCCGCTGGGCGATGTCGACGCGCAGCCGTACCGGCACCAGGGAGCGGGCGGCGACGCCGGACAGGGCCGCGTCCAGGCCCTGGTCGTTGAGCACAGCGGGGTGCAGACCGCGCACGAAGTCGCGTAGCTCGCGCAGGGCCTGCTTGGCCTCCTCGTGCGCCTGCTCGATGGCTTCCTTGGCGGGCGCCGGCAGGTCGGTGAGCGTGGCGCGGGCCAGGCCCAGGTTCATGGCCAGCGACACCAGCCGTTGCTGGGCGCCGTCGTGCAGGTCCCTCTCGATGCGGCGGCGCTCGGCGTCGGCCGCGTCGATCACGCCCGCCCGGCTCTCCTGGAGGTTCTCGATGCGCTCGCCGAGCTCCGCGTGGCTCGGGCCCAGCAGCGCCCGCGCGATCGAGATCTCCAGTACGGCCATCGCCCGCGCCGCGATCGGAGCCAGCATCAGCATGGCCAGCCCCACGGCCGTGAACAACGACGCCACGACCGGGTTGCGCAGATCGAACTTGAACACCCCCGGCGGCGGCTGCAGTACCGGCTGCAGGAACGCGGTCAGCCCCACCAGCCCGCCGCCCCACAACCCGCAGACCAGCACCACGGCGAACGCGCTCAGCACCGGCGCCAGCAGGTGGAAGCCGATCTGCCGCCACAGCCGCCGGTCGCGCCAGGCCGTGCTGCGCGGCACCGGCGGCAGCACGAACCCCAGGAAGGCGGCCAGGCGCGAACGCTGCACCGCGGTCAGCCCGCGCACGCTGCGCCGCAGCACCGGCGGCAGCACGGCCAGCACGACCGTCAGCACGGCGAGCACCACGGCGATCGGCACACCGGTCACGACATGCGCCGTGTCCAGCCAGGTACGCGCCGACCAGGGGCGGGGGACTTTCATGCTCTCCAACCTATGGACTGGCCGCCGATCCTCGACAGGGGCCTGCTGGGCGAAGTGGGGGTGGTGCTAGCCCCACCCCACGAGCATGCCTTACGCCCGAACCACCGGGCCACGATCCGCATCTCACGAAGGGGGACCGGGACAGGGGAGGAACGATGATGAAGACAGGGATCGCGCTCGCGGCGGCGACCGCGACGCTGGCGTGGGGCGTGCCCGCGCAGGCCGCCTCGCCGGCGCTGCCGAAGGGCTTCCTGCTGACGGAGGCCGCGGCGCGCGGGCCGCACAAGGACGTCGAGCGATGGAAGATCAGCGACGCGCGTACGGCGGGCCTGCTGCTCGACCCGTGCGAGCACCGCTACTGGTCCGGCAAGAAGGCGACCGACCGGGGCCGGATCGCCTCCAGGACGATCGTCAAGACGGTCGAGGTCGAGTCCTGGGGTGAGCAGGTGGCCCTCTACCGCGACGTGAAGGCGGCCAGGACGGTCATGAACGGCCTGCGTGCCGACCTGAAGCGCTGTGCCGTCGGCGGCGACGACTTCCTGAAGTCCACCTACACCAGCCGTCCGCTCAAGGTCGGCGACGAGGGCATCAGGGTGGTCCACAGGGACTACGAGGGGTCCATGCGCTTCGCCGCGGTCAGGAGGGGCGCGGCCGTGCTCATCTACTTCGAGGTCGGCGACTCCGGGCGCGGGCTGCCGGTCAAGGACTTCAGGACGCTGGTGAAGCAGGCCAGGACGATGGCGGCACGGGTGTGCGGACTGCCCGAGGCTCGCTGCCGGAACGCCTGACGGTCACCGAGCGGGTTTGAACGTCTGGCGGAACCTCGCGGGGTCGAAACCGCCTCCCAGCGTGGGACCGAGGGCGGCGTGGGCCAGCGCGGCGAAGTCGGGGTGGCCGGCGGCGTTCGCGGGAAGCGCGCCGGCCAGCGGACGGGCGGCCAGCATCTCCAGGTCGGCCACGTTCAGGCGCTCGGCCAGGTCCGGCTCGTCCGGCCACGACCCGATCACCAGCCCGGCCAGGTCGAGGCCCCGGTGCGCGAGCGCCTCCAGTGTCAGCGCGGTGTGGTTGAGCGTGCCGAGCCCGGGGCCGGCCACGACCAGCACCTGCGCGGTCAGCAAGCGGGCCAGGTCGGCGAGCGTGGTGCCGTCCTCGTCGAAGCGCACCAGCAGGCCGCCCACGCCTTCGACCAGGACAAGCTGGTTCGACTCCGCCAGCTCCCGCACCCGCACCGCCACCTCGGGCAGCGACACCGGCGGCAGGCCGCTCGCGCGGGCCGCGGCCGCGGGCGAGAGCGGGTCCGGGTAGCGGGCGAACTCGAACGTGGTGGTGACCCCGGACAGCCTGATCACCTCGTCGAGATCAGCAGGTTCGCCGGGCCTCGCGCCGGTCTGGGCGGGCTTGACCACGGCCACGTTCGCGCCCCGCCGCCTGGCCAGGGCGGCGACCGCGGCGGTGACGACCGTCATGCCCACTCCGGTGTCGGTCCCCGTGACTACCACGACACTCATGTGGCCCACGATAGCGACCACCTCGCCGGCCCAGGGCGCGGCCGTCACGGTGAGGTGACGGCGCGCCCGAGGGGCGTGGAAGCGACTTGGGGTGCGCGGGTGACGGCGGGGGGCGGGTGGTGCGGCTTGCCGTAAAGGGGAATGGGGGTTTGACGGGTTAAGGGCGGCGCAGGCGGGTGACGAACTTGTAGCGGTCGCCGCGGTAGAGCGATTGTGCCCACTCGACCGGATTGCCGTCGGCGTCGAAGGCGTGGCGGGTCAGCAGGAGCATCGGGAGGCCGACGTCCACGCCGAGGGCCTTCGCGTCGTACGGCGTGGCGAGGACCGTCTCGATGATCTCCTCGGCGTCCGTGAGGCGCACGTTGTAGGCGTTGTGCAGCGTCTCGTAGAGCGAGGAGTGGACCTCCAGCTCGCGGCGCAGCCTGGGGAAGCGGCGGGCCGAGAGGTGGGTGGTGTCGATGGAGACGGGTTCGCCGTTGGCCAGGCGCAGGCGGTGGATGCGCAGCACGCGTCCGCCCGGGTTGATGGCCAGGCGGCGGGCCAGCGGCTCGTCGGCGGTGATGTAGCCGATCTCGAGGATCTTGGTGTCCGGTTCGAGCCCGGCGGTGCGCAGGTCGCCGATGTAGGAGGTCAGCTGCAGCACCTGCGCCACCTTGGGCTGGGCGACGAACGTGCCCTTGCCCTGGATGCGCAGCAGCCTGCCCTCCACCACGAGCTCGGTGAGCGCCTGACGCACCGTCGTGCGCGACGTCTCGAAGCGTACGGCCAGCGTCCGCTCGGGCGGCAGCGCGGTACCCGGCGGCAGGCTCTTGGTCAGTTCGAGCAGGCTGCGTTTGACGTCGTAGTACTTAGGTACGCGAGGGGGGTCCTCAGTCACGCTCTCACCTTCACTTCTGCCACGGCGGTGAGGGCGTGTCTGATCACCGCGAGATCATCGGAACTCAGATTGGCCCGAGCGGTCAACCACAGGCAAGAGTGTCGTGTGGGCACTGGCGGCTGCCGGCGGCATCCGACGCGTACGCCGTGCTCCGCACAGGTGGCGGCGGCCTCCAGTGCGGTCCCCGGCGCCCCTCGGACGACCGGCACGACAGCTCCTGCCGGGACGCCGGTCTCCAGGCCGGACTCGCGGGCCACAGCGGCCGGCTCGCCCGCCTGGACACGCGCGCGTACTGGCAGCTCAGGCTGACTGAGAAGGATATCCACCACGAGGCCTGCGGCGCTCACGCGGGCCTGGGCCGGGGGCGTGTCCGAGGTGAACGACCTCGTTGAGTCGATCAACGTGCTGGTCACCTCCGGGGTCGCTTGCACAGTTCCGGCTGGGGAACTGAGCGATTGGGACAGTGTGACGGTTCTCACAATGTGAGATTCCCGAAAAAACCCATTTGAGTGCACAATCCCCCACCCTTCCCCGCCCCAACGCCCCCACGACCCCCGCCCCCACCACCGCTCGGCCCGCGCCTCGTGCCTGGGCCCGCCCACCGCACCTCGGCCTCAGCCCAGCGCCGCGCGCCTCCGGCCCCGCGCCCCGGAGCCTCCGACCTCCGTTCCGGCAACGCACCCCACGCCTCGTGTCTCCGCCCGCCACCACACCTGCGGCCTCGGGCCTCCGGATGCCGGTGCCCTACGTGCTCGGGTCGGCGTCGTCCGTGTCTGTGCGCCCTCTGGTGTCCGGTCTTCCGGCGTCTCGCATCCCCGCCCGCACAGCCCATGGGCAACCGGGTAGTTGTGCCCGGGATTGGGTCCCGTAGGACGCGAACCGGTTCATGTGGCGGGTGGTCGGTTTGGTTGTTGCGGTGTTAAGCACGCATGATGCACTCGTGCCGACTCTCAGCGACCTCGTCGTCCGCCACACCGCCCTTGACGAGGCTGATCTCGACTGGCTGCACTCGCTGGTCTCCGACTGGCAGCTGCTGGCCGACCTCTCGTTCGCCGATCTCATCCTGTGGACGCCCCTGCTGGAGGAGCGTGGCTGGATCGCGATCGCGCAGATGCGCCCCACCACCGGCCCTACCGTCTACCACGACGACATCGTCGGCAGCGTCGTCGGCCGCGGCGAGCGCCATCTGATCGACACCGCCTGGAACGAGCGCCGCATCTGCCGCGAGGGCGACCCCGACTGGTCGACGGGCGTTCCGGTCCGCGAGGAGACGATTCCGGTACGCCGTACGCTGCCCGACGGCTCCGGCCGCTTCATCGGCGTCATCCAGCGCTCCACGAACCTGTCGTCGGCCCGCACCCCCTCCCGCCTCGAACTCACCTACCTCCAGAGCGCCTCCGACCTGGCCCAGATGGTGGCGGAGGGCCGGTTCCCGTTCTCGGGCGAGGAGCCGATCCTGGTGCGTTCGCCGCGGGTGGGCGACGGCCTGCTCAGGCTGGACCGTGCCGGACGCGTCACCTACGCCTCCCCGAACGCCCTGTCCGCCTACCGCCGCCTGGGCCTGCACGCCGACCTCGTGGGCGCTGAGCTGGGCCGGGTCACCGCGCAGCTCTGCTACTCCGACGAGCCCATCAACGAGGACCTCATGATCGTGGCCAGCGGGCGCGCGGCCAAGGAGACCGAGGTGGAGTCGGGCGGCACGATCGTTCAGCTCCGGGCGATCCCGCTGATCGTGGGCGGCGGCCGTATCGGAGCGCTGGTCCTCATCCGCGACGTCACCGAGCTGCGCCGCCGCGAACGCGAGCTGATGACCAAGGACGCCACCATCCGGGAGATCCACCACCGCGTCAAGAACAACCTCCAGACCGTGGCGGCCCTCCTCCGCCTCCAGGCCAGGCGCCTACGCGTCCCCGAAGGCAGGGAGGCGTTGGAAGAGGCGGTGCGCCGCGTGGGTTCGATCGCGATCGTGCACGAGACGCTCTCGCACGCCCCCGAGGAGTTCGTGGACTTCGACGACATCGCCGACCGTGTGATCGCCATGGCGGGAGAGGTGTCGGCCCCCGAGGCCGCGGTAACCCCCCGCCGGGTGGGCGCGTTCGGCATCCTCCCGTCGCTGATCGCCACCCCGCTGGCCATGGCCCTGACCGAACTCCTCCAGAACGCCCTCCAGCACGGCCGCCCCAAGCGCCTCCAGGTGGTGGTGAAGGCCGAGCCCGAGCGCCTGAACATCCTCGTCTGGGACGACGGCCTGGGCCTGCCCGAGGACTTCGACCTGGAGAACTCCACCAGCCTCGGCCTCCAGATCGTCCGCACCCTGGTGGTCGGGGAACTCTCCGGCAAACTCGCCCTGGCCCCACGCGACGGCGGCGGCACAGAGGCCTCCCTCTCGATCCCCCTCCCCACCGCCCCTCCCGACGCGTCCCGCCCCTAGGCCGCGCGCCGCAAAAGAGCGTTTCGAGGGTACGGCGAGCGTGTTCCTGAGCCGGAGGCAGGGCTGACGGCGCGAGCCCGGTTGGCTGCTTGAGCTTGGATGTCGCGGCGTCACCATGCGTCTCCCGAGCCGAGACGCGTGGCGTTGGCCCGTGCTTCCAGCATCAGGGCGGCGGGACGTCGGTCCCGCTCGCGGCGCGGAGACACGCGGCGACGGCCCCGGCTTCCAGCGCCGGGACAGGCGGGCGGCGGCCAGCGTTGGCCTGCGGTTCCGGTGTTCAGGCGAGTGGTGTTGGCCCGGGTTTCCGGTGTCCTGACGGGCGGGACCTGGTGCCGAGGGCTTGGGCTGGGCCGGTCAGGTGTTGTGGGAGTGGCACGCGGAAGCCGCCACGGCGCGCTCTTGGTCGTCCAAGGGGTCGGACCACTTGGGCGGCCAAGGATGCGCCGTGACGGCGGGTACCACGTCCGACGTGAGAAGCGATCCCCACGATCGGCGCCCGCCAAAGGCGGCGGGTGGTGTCAGGTCGGCTGTGCCGTACCTTATGATGATCTTCAAGGACCTTATGATGATTCAGAGGGCGGCGGCGCGAGTGCGGGCGCGGCGGCGCTTGAGTGCGCGGCGCTCGTCTTCGCTCAGGCCACCCCACACGCCGGCGTCCTGACCGGACTCCAGCGCCCACTTCAGGCACTTCTCGACGGCCGAGCAGGAACGACAGACCTGCTTGGCCTCCTCGATCTGCATGAGCGCGGGGCCGGTGTTGCCGATCGGGAAGAACAGCTCGGGGTCCACGTCACGGCAGGCAGCTCGGTGGCGCCAGTCCATGCGTCACTCCTTAGTGGATGGAGCCGGTGGTTGACTCCGTGCGGCTAGTACTTTGTGAAGAGATTCACTAACTCGCGCGAACCTTTCCCGAATCCTGTGGACCCGGGGATGCCCGCTGAACATCGGCAGACCTCTAAGGGGCTGATTAAAGGTCCTACGTTCCGATGTCATTCACGAGCTTTTCAGCCACGCAGAGTGCACGCAAGAGGGTTGGTGGGAAGTTTTGGCGGAGATGGATGTCGGATGCGTCACACAATGACCGAATGTAACCATCTAGACCAGAACTTGTAACGCGTTCGGTGTAGCCCGGAATGTGATGGATTCTCGCTCGCCGAGGTAGTCACCGTCGAGCTGGAAGGCGACGGGGCGTTCGGCGGTCAGCGTGAACTCGGCCTCGTCGTGCAGCTGAACCAGGTGGCGTCCGGACGGAAGGCGATCACTCTCCGTGAGGATCTTCCGGATCAGCGGCAACATGGTCGGGAGCCCCAGGCGCTGGAGCCCCAGCAGGTCCAGTCCGGTCTCGAAACTCGCCCACGGAGTCGGGGTGACCGGATGCGTGCCCACGTAGGTCCAGGGCGAGGTGTTCGAGATGATCGCCATGAAGATCCCGTGCGCGCTCGGGATGCCGGGCCCGGTGAGCGTCATGGCCGGAGTCCGCTTGTCGGTGGCGACATAGTGGCGTAGCGCGGTGTTCACATAACGTGCCGGAGTGGCCTTTCTGCCGCTCCCGCGCAGCCCCTCGACGGCCCTGATCACCTCGGCGTCATAGCCCATGCCCGAGCAGAAGGTGAAGTACCTGCCCTCATCCTCCCATTGGGCATGTCCCAAACTCACGACCCGCCGCCGGTCCTCCCGCAACGCCTCCAGCACCGCCCCCGTGGCCTCGACGGGGTCGTTGGGCAGGCCGAGCGCACGGGCGAAGACGTTCGCGCTGCCGCCGGGGATGACGATGAGCGCGGGCCGCTCGGTCGCGCTGGTGGCGGGCGTGTTGAGCAGGCCGTTCACCGTTTCGTTGACGGTCCCGTCCCCACCGAGTACGGCTACCGCGTCGAACCCCTTCGCCGTCGCCTTCCCGGCCAGCGCCGCCGCGTGCCCGCGGTAGCCGGTCTCCTCGACGGTCAGATCAACGGCGGCGCCCAGGGCGCGGATGAGGACGTCGCGGGTCCGCGAGTTCGTGGTGGTCGCCTTGGGGTTGACCAGCAACATCGCACGCATGCCTCCACCGTAACCGCTACCCGATCGCCCCACTCCTCCCACACCCACCCAAATCCCCACCCCAAACCAGAACAACCCGCCCACACCGATAGGGCAGGACTCGACCACCGAGACCAGCCACCTGGACTCGACCCCCGGACTGCCGGGACCCGGGAGCGGCGAGGCGAGCTTGGGGTGGCGGCGTGAGCCGGGAGGCAGGCTTGGGGTGGCGGTGTGGCCGGGGGTGGTGGTTTGACCGGGGGTGGCGGCGTGCGCCGGGGCGAGCTCGGGGTGGTGGCGGGAGCTCGGGGCTGGCGCGGCGTCAGCCCGCGCTCTTCCCAGCGCCGAGACGGCGGGGCGTTGGACGGTGGGGCTCGGCGCTCTCGGCAGGCGGCCGACCTGGGGCATGGTGGCTGGTCAACGTGGGCCGTTGCGGCGGGGACCACGTCCGACGTGAGAAGCGATCCCCCCGATCGGCGCCCGCCCACGACGGCGGGTGGGGGTGGGTGGGCTTGCCGTAACAGAGCAATGGGCTTGAGAGCGGCGGCAACAGAGCAATGGGGGTTGAGGGCAGCAGCAACAGAGCAACGGGGGTTGAGGGCAGCAGCAACAGAGCAACGGGGGTTGAGAGCGGCAGCAGCAGAGGGCGCCCATTAGGGTGAGGGGGTGACGCGTCCTGGGACTTTGTTGGTGGCGGCGGTGCTGGTGGCTCTGGAGGGGCTGGTGGCTCTGGGCCTGGGGGTTTACGTCGCCGTCGAGGCCATCGTGGGCAGGCCGGAGAGCATGACGAGCGCCGTCGCGGAGGCCGGGTTCGGGCTACTGGTCGGGGCCGGGCTGCTGTGGGTCGCGTGGGGCGGGTTGTTCAAGGTGGAGCGGTGGGGGAGGGCGCCGAGCGTGCTCACCCAGATCTTCATGATCCCGGTGGCTGTCACGCTGATCCAGGCGGACCGGCCGGCCCTGGGGTTTCCGCTGATGGCGGTCGCCCTGGTCGGCCTCGGCGTACTGCTGGCGCCCCCCACCACGAAGGCGCTCTACGGGGAGGACGGCTAGTCCTCGGCGGTCAGTCCCTCGCGTAGCTGCGCGAGCGTGCGGGCCAGCAGGCGCGATACGTGCATCTGCGAGATCCCGAGCTCGGTGGCGATCTGCGACTGCGTCATGTTCCCGAAGAACCGCAGCAGCAGGATGCGCTTCTCGCGCGGCGGCAGCCGTTCGAGCAGCGGTTTGAGCGATTCGCGGTACTCGACGCCTTCGAGTGACTCGTCCACGATGCCGAGCGAGTCGGACACGGCGGGCGCGTCGTCGTCGCCGGAGTCGGGCGCGTCGAGCGAGACGGTCGAGTAGGCATTGGCCGACTCCAGGCCCTCCAGGACCTCTTCCTCGGTCATCTTGAGGAAGGCGGCCAGTTCGGCCACGGTCGGCGCGCGGCCCTCGCGCTGCGACAGTTCGCTTATCGCCTTCGTCAGCGACAGCTTCAGCTCCTGCAGGCGGCGTGGTACGCGGACCGCCCAGCCCTTGTCGCGGAAGTGACGCTTGATCTCGCCGACGATCGTCGGCGTGGCGTATGTGGAGAACTCCACGCCGCGGGCGAGGTCGAAGCGGTCGATGGACTTGATCAGGCCGATGGTGGCGACCTGGGTGAGGTCGTCCAGCCATTCGCCGCGGTTGCGGAAGCGGCGGGCCAGGTACTCGACAAGGGGAAGGTGAAGCTCGACCAGCTCGTCCCGGATGCGCTGACGGCGCGGCTCGTCGGGACCCAGCTCGGCCAGCTCGGCGAAGAGCATGCGGGCGCGCACCCGGTCGGGGACGGCGTGTTCGCTGGTGGCCATGGCTCCAGTCCTTTCCGTCACGCCGGCCTCGCCGCGCCTCGGCGCTTACGCAGGACGATCGCCATGCGGTCGGGGGAGTCGGTCACGGCGTCCACGTCATCCGCAAGGGCCGTCAGCACCATCCACGCGAAGTCATCGCGTTTGGGCGCGGAGTTGCCGACGGTCGCGACCTCCACGCTGACCTGCATCTCCTGCCCGGTCAGCTCGAACTCGGCCGTCAGGTCGGTGCCTGGCACCGCCTCGGTCAGCAGCATGGCGCACGCCTCGTCGACGGCGATCCGCAGATCTTCGATCTCGTCGAGCGTGAAGTCCAGCCGCGCGGCCAGCCCGGCGGTTGCCGTACGCAGCACGGACAGGTAGGCGCTCGCTGCGGGGAGCCTGATGCTCACCACGTCGCGGATGCCCGCCACGCCCTCGGCGCGCGTCTCGGTTTCCTCGGTCACGTTCCTCCCTCGGGTCAGCGACCCCGTACGGTTTCGACGCTGACTGCAACTTACCGCCCCGGAGAGGTGCTTGGCGGATTCAGACTCGCCAACGAACGAAAAGGCTCTGCGTGGCTGGTACCACACAGAGCCTTATCTCCCGATTTATGCGGCCTTAGTCGCCCAGAAGATCTTGGAGATTTCGTCGATCTTGCCGAGAAGGTCGTCCGCCTTGGCCACGTCTACCGTGCCCTTGCCGCCCGCCGCGCCGGCCAGCTTCGTGGCCTCCCAGAACAGCTGGTGCAGTTGCGGGTACTGCTCCAGGTGCGGGGGCTTGAAGTAGTCGGTCCAGAGCACCCACAGGTGGTGCTTGACGAGCTCGCTGCGCTCCTCCTTGATCGTGAGGGCGCGCGAGCGGAAGACCGGGTCCTCGTTGCCGGCGTACTTCTCCATGATCGCCTTGACCGACTCCGCCTCGATCCGGGCCTGAGCGGGGTCGTAGACGCCGCAGGGCAGGTCGCAGTGAGCGGAAGCGACATGCTTGGGTCGTAGCAGTCGTGCGAGCATCAGAAAGTCCTTCCTTGATGCTGAGTCAGCTTGGTCCGGTTACCGACCTTACTCGGCTGCAAACGCCCATGGATGAGGGGGTCACAGCACATGAGAGTGCGTGTCGAAGGGGACTCCATGCGGCCCGCGCTCCGTCCGGGCGACTGGCTGCTGGTACGGCGGGGCGCCACGGTCCACCCGGGAGACCTGGTCGTCGCCCGCCTGCCCGGCGATCCCGCGCGCCTCATCGTCAAGCGGGCCCAGTGGCACGGCGAGGAGGGATGGTGGCTGGAGAGCGACAACCAGCGCGCCTCAGGCAGGCGCGACAGCTGGGACTTCGGCCCGGTCGACGACATCGTGGGCCGTGTCGTGCTGCGCTACTGGCCGTTGCTCAGGTTGCCCAGCCATTTGTCACGCAACCGCGCGTAGGTTCCGTCTTTTCTGGCACGTTCCAGGACCGTGTCCACCGTGCGGAGCAGCTCGGTGTTTCCCTTGCGTACGGCGATGCCGTACTCCTCACCGGTCTCCAGGCTCTCCAGCAGCTTCAGCTCCTTGCCGAGCTTGAGCTTGGTCAGCCAGAGCGCGATCACCGGCCGGTCCTGGATCAGCGCGTCCACGTGCCCGGCCTGCAGCCCGATCAGCTGCTGCAGCGAGTCGTCGTACTCGACGACGGTCAGGCCCTTCTCCCGCGCGTAGTCGGCGCCCGTGGTGCCGGTCTGGACGCCGACCTTGATCTTGGCGCCGGTCAGCTTCTTCAGCTTGCTGTCCCTGCGCACCAGGACGGCCTGCGAGGCCTCGAAGTAGGGCGTGGAGAAGTCGAGGTTCCTCTTGCGTTCCGCGGTGATCGTGATTCCGGCGGCGGCCAGGGCGCAGGTGCCGTCGTTGAGCGCGCTGCCGTTCTGGATGCTGTCGAACTCGACGCTGACGACCTTGAGCGGCCGGCGCAGTTCCTGGGCCACCAGGGAGACCAGGTCCACGTCGAAGCCGACGATGACGCCCTCCTGCTCGAACTCGAACGGCTCGTAGGGCGTGTTGGTGCACATGGTGAGGGCGCCGGAGGGATCGCCGTGCCGTACGCGCTCGGTTCCGCAGGCGGCGAGCGCGAGCAGCGCGAGCCCGGCCGAGATCACCGCGCGACGCCTCACGCGGGCCGGGGAGCCCGCGTGAGACGTCCTGCCGCGTGCGGTGCTCATCAGCCCTCGGGGTGCAGGACGCGCCGCAGGAACGCCCTGGTCCGCTCGTGCTGCGGGTCGCCGATGAGCTGGGCGGGGGTGCCCTCCTCGACGATCACGCCGCCGTCCATGAACACGACCCGGTCGGCCACCTCGCGGGCGAAGCCCATCTCGTGGGTGACCACCATCATCGTCATGCCCTCCTCGGCCAGCTTGCGCATGACCGTGAGCACGTCGCCGACGAGTTCGGGGTCGAGGGCGCTGGTGGGCTCGTCGAACAGCATCAGGTCGGGGTTCATCGCCAGCGCCCTGGCGATGGCCACGCGCTGCTGCTGGCCGCCGGAGAGCTGGGCCGGGTAGGCGGCGCACTTGGCGCCCACGCCGACCTTGTCCAGGTTCTCCCTGGCGATGATCTCCGCTTCCTTCTTGCTGCGCTTGAGCACCCGCTGCTGGGAGATCATGACGTTCTGCAGGGCCGTCATGTGCGGGAACAGGTTGAACTGCTGGAAGACCATGCCGATGCGGCGGCGTACGGCGTCGATGTCCACGTCGGGGTCGGTCAGCTCGACGCCCTCCACGTACACCGTGCCCTTGGACGGCTGCTCCAGCAGGTTCACGCAGCGGAGCAGCGTGGACTTGCCGGAACCCGACGGCCCGATGACGCAGACGACCTGGCCGGGATCGACGGTGAAGTCGATGCCCTTGAGCACGTGGTTGTCGCCGAAGCTCTTGTGCAGGTCTCTGACGTCGATGGCGTGTGGCGTCGTCATCGCTTCTCCAGCCTGCGCGCGAGGTAGCCGAGCGGGATCGTGACCAGGAGGTAGGTGATGCCCGCCACCATGATCGGAGTGGCGTTGGAGTGTTCCGATGCCAGGTCGTTGCCGAACTTGGCCAGCTCCACGTACTGGCTGGACACCCCCAGGAACAACACCAGCGAGGAGTCCTTCAGCAGCATCACGAACTGGTTGGTCGTCGGCGGGATGACGATCCTGACGGCCTGCGGGACGACCACGGTGAACAGCGCCCTGGACGCCGACATGCCGAGGGACCTGGCCGCCTCGGTCTGGCCCTTGGGCACCGCCTGCAGTCCCGCGCGGAAGACCTCGGCCTGGTAGGCCGCGCCGATCACGCCGAGGCCGAGGAAGACCTGGCCGTAGATGTCGCCGGGCACCACGAAGCCGGGCAGCGCCACCGGGAGGAAGGTGATCATGATGAAGATCAGGACCGCGGGCAGGCCGCGGAAGATCTCGATGTAGATCGTCGCGATCCACCGGTAGACGGCCACCTGGGACATGCGCATGAGCGCGAACAGGAGCCCGAAGAAGAACGCGAGGATGAAACCGCCCACGGTGTAGATGACCGTGTTCTTCAACGCGATCGTAAACAGCTCGGGCAGTGTCTCCTGGGCGACCTCGGGCTTGGCGAAGTTCTGGGCCAGGTTCGGCCAGTCCACATAGAGGACCAGCGCGATGGCGGCGAGCGCCAGCACGACGTACTGGACGATCCGCGTGACCCGCTGCTTCTGGCGAGGGCTGAACCGGGCCCGGCCCGGTTCAGCCGCCGTGGACGGCTTCATCAGCCCAGCTCACCAGGCTTCTTGTCGAACCACTTCACGAAGATCTGCTCGTACGTGCCGTCCTTCTGGGCGGCTTCGATGGACTCGTTGATGGCCTTGAGCAGGACCGGGTCGGCGTTCTTCTTGAGGCCGATGCCGTACTGCTCGCCGGTGTCGAGGCTGGCGATCACCTCGAACTTGGCGGCCACGTCCGGCTTCTTCAGCCAGGTGAGGACGACGGGCAGGTCCTGGACGATGACGTCGGCCTGGCCGGACTGCAGCGCGAGCAGTTCCTTGGCCGAGTCGGCGTACTCGACCGGGTCGAAGCCCTTGCCCTTCACGAACTCCAGGCCGGTGGTGCTGGCCTGCGCGCCGAGCTTGAGCCCCTTGGCCTTGACGTCTTCCAGGGACGTGGCGCCGGTGCCCTTCTTGGCCAGCAGGGCCTGGGTGGCGTCGAAGTACGGCACGGAGAAGTCGATGTTCTTCTTGCGCTCGTCCGTGATCGTCATGCCCGCGGCGGCGACGTCGCACTTGCCGGAGGCCATGGCCGCGCCGCTCTTGATCTGGGCGAAGTCGATGTCGACGATCTCCTGGGTCACGCCGAGCTTCTTGGCGGCCAGGTCGACGATGTCGACGTCGAACCCCACGACCTTGTCGCCTTCCTTGAACTGGAAAGGTTCATAGGGAATGTTCGTGCATGTCGTGAGTTTGCCGGGTTTCACCAGCTTGGCGCCGCCCGCGGCGGTGCCGCCCGTCGGCTGCGCGGTGTCGGTGCCCGCCTGCTGGCCGCCGCAGGCGGACAGCGTCAGGGCGGCGGTGATAGCGAGCGTGCCTACGGCGTAGCCACGGCGTCGCGAGGACCAGAGGGCCATGTTCGGCCTCCTCATGAGGTATGCCACGAAAGTTAGGTTTTGTGAAGTTTAGATGGCGGTTAGTAGCAGTCCGTGCGTTCTGATTTAACGATGCGTCAACAGAACGGCGTCAGCTCCGACACCTGATCTATCTCACCATGTGGCACAATCATGAAACGGGTGACCCCCGTACCCCTCACGAGACGACCCATCGACGAGGGGAACCTGGCAGCTACCGAAGCCAGGCCTCCTTGTGGCGTCTGTCCTTCCGTCCGATGAACCTACAGGGGTCTCTGTGGCTGTCACGCCCGCTTCCACCTCGCTCGATTCCTTCGACCTGGATCCCGCTTTCGCGCTGCACCGCGGCGGCAAGCTTGAGGTCCGCTCGACCATCCCCGTCCGCGACAAGGACGACCTCTCCCTCGCCTACACCCCCGGAGTGGCCCGCGTCTGCTCGGCCATCGCCGACTCCCCGGAGCTGGTCAACGATTACACCTGGGTCTCGAATGTGGTCGCCGTCGTCTCCGACGGCACCGCTGTGCTAGGGCTCGGCGACATCGGCCCGGCCGCCGCGATGCCCGTCATGGAGGGCAAGGCCCTCCTGTTCAAGGAGTTCGGGGGCGTCGACGCGGTCCCCATCTGCCTCGCCTGCACCGACGTCGACGCACTCGTCGAGACGGTGGTACGGCTCGCGCCCTCCTTCGGCGGCATCAACCTGGAGGACATCAGCGCCCCCCGGTGCTTCGAGGTCGAGGACCGGCTGCGCGACCTGCTCGACATCCCGGTCTTCCACGACGACCAGCACGGCACCGCCATCGTGGCCCTGGCCGCGCTCAAGAACGCCGCACGGGTCACCGGACGCTCCCTGTCCGAGTTGCGCGCCGTGGTGGCCGGAGCGGGCGCCTCCGGCGTCGCGGTGAGCCGCATCCTGCTGGAGGCCGGCATCGGTGACATCGCCGTAGCCGACTCCAAGGGCCTGCTCCACCTGGGACGCACCGACCTCAACCCGGTCAAGGCCGCGCTGGCCCGCGACACCAACAAGGGGGGTCACACCGGCTCGACCGAGTCGGCGCTGGCCGGCGCCGACGTCTTCATCGGACTGTCGGGCTCGACCGTCGCCGAGGAGGCCATCGCCTCCATGTCACCCGACGCGATCGTGTTCGCCCTGTCGAACCCGACCCCCGAGATCGACCCGGCCGTCGCCCGCCGCCACGCGAGCGTCGTGGCCACGGGCCGTTCCGACTACCCCAACCAGATCAACAACGTGCTGGCCTTCCCCGGCGTCTTCCGCGGCGCCCTCGACGTGCGCGCCCGCACGATCACCGAGAACATGAAGGTGGCCGCCGCCGACGCCCTGGCCGACGTGGTCGCCGACGACCTGACCCCCGACTACATCATCCCGAGCCCGTTCGACGCCCGGGTGGCGCCCGCGGTGACGGCCGCCGTCGCCGCCCAGGCCCAGATCGACGGGGTCAGCCGCCTCTAGACCCGCACGATCGCAGCGCCCGGCCGGAGCAATCCGGCCGGGCGCTTTCTGCAAGCCGTTCTTAAGCGGCGTCTGAGAGGCTCGCGGAAACGTCGATCTTGGAGGACACATGAAAGCGGTTCTGGTCAGCGCGGCGGCCGCCGCGATGCTGCTCGTCGCGACCACCCCGGCCTCCGCGGAAACCGCCGCGGGCCTCAAGACCGTGTACGGCTGGGCGAAGATCTCCGGCAACTCCCACCTGATCCTGACCCCGCACAAGGCGTCGCTGGGCGAGATCGGGGAGAGCGGCCTGCTCGGCTGGTCACTGGACAAGAAGACAGGAAAGCCGATCCGGATCGCGTACACGGAAGGGCTGGACTACCGCCAGGTCAACAAGAAGTGCGGCAAGCGGGCCGCCGGATACCCCCATGACAGTGCCACCAAGAAGGCCTACGGCAAGACCAAGTGCGACCCGATCCACCTCTGGCAGCGGCTCAAGAAGGGCCGCATGGCGGTGCGCGTGGTCTTCGACAACACCAAGCGCCCGATGGCCGTACGCGTCTGGGAGCTGAACCTGCCCTAGCCCGCCTCGTCTTTAGGAACTGCAGAAAACCTCTTTACTCTTCGTGCTATAAAGGGAGCGCTCTGTAAGGATGGCGGGCGCCGGCTCCTGGGCGAGGAGAGCTATGGAACGCGAGCCCAACCGACTGCTCCAGCGAGTCATCGCGGAGGCGGGCTTCTCACACAAGGGCCTTGCCCGGCGGCTGAACGATCTGGGAGCAGCGCGCGGCACCCCCGGCCTCAAGTACGACCACAGCTCCGTTCTGCGCTGGATCGGTGGTCAGCGGCCGAGGGAACCGGTTCCATGCCTTCTCGCGGAGATCTTCGCGCTCCGGCTCGGCAGGCCGGTGACCGCGGAAGAACTCGGCATGCCGGCCATGACCACACCCCTCGATCTCGGGCAGGAGTTCACGCACACCTGGCAGGAGGGGGTCGCTACCGTGACAGCACTGTGGCGCGCGGATGTGGAGAGGCGGAGGTTCCTGCTCGACTCGACGTTCGCGATCGGGGCGGGCTCGGTGGGGGCCCTGCGCTGGCTGGCGGCGCCGGCGGAGGGACGGCCGACCGGCGGGGGAGGGCGCAGGGTCGGCAACGCGGACATCGCCGCGATTCACGAGGTGACCCGTTCGTTCGGGGAACTGGACAACCGTTTCGGCAGCGGCCGCGTGCGCTCCTCGGTCGTGAAATATCTGGACACCGCAGTCTCGCCGCTCCTCAAGGACGGCTCGTACGGCGAAGCCACCGGCCGCCAGCTGGCCTCGGCCGCCGCCGAACTGACCCGCCTGGCCGGCTGGATGGCCTACGACCTCGAACAGCACGGCCTCGCCCAGCGCTACCTGATCCAGGCGCTGCGCCTGGCCCGCGGCGCCGCCGACCACGCCCTGGGCGGCGAGATCCTGGCCGGCATGGCCCATCAGGCGATCTACATGGGCCAGCACGGCCACGCGCTCGACCTGGCCCGTGCCGCGCAGTTGTCGGCCGGGCGGGCGGGCGTACGGACGCTCCTGGCCTCCGCCCACGTCCTGGAGGCCCACGCCCACGCCGGACTCGGCGACGCCCGCGCCTGCGGCGTCTCGCTCAACGAATCCGAGCAGGCCTTCGCCGCCCGCCGTACCGAGGAGGAGCCTGCGTGGCTCGGGTACTTCGACGAGGCGTACCTGGCGGCCAAGTTCGCCCACTGCTTCCGCGACCTCGGCGACGGCGAGCGCGCCGTCCGCCACGCGCGCCGCTCGCTGCAGATGGACGGCCGTTTCGTGCGCGGCCGCATGTTCAACCTCTCCCTGCTGTCGGCCGGGCTCCTGCAGCACGGCGAACTGGAGGAAGCCTGCGCCGCCGCGACCGACGCGCTGGTCCTGGGCGCCGAACTCCAGTCGGCCCGCTCCCGCTCCTACGCCGCCGACCTACGCCGCCGCCTCGAACCGCACAAGCAGGAGCGTGCCGTACAGGAACTCGCGGAACGCACCCGCGACCTGGCCTCCGTCTGACGTCACATCCGGCGCCCCGCCAACCGTCACTGCGGTATGAACAGCAGTGATGACGAGGACAAGCTGGTGGCCGACGTAGTGCGGCTGGCCCTGCTGGACGTGCTGAAGACCCTGTCACCGGCCGAACGGCTCGCCTTCGTGCTGCATGTTCTGTTCGGCCTGCCGTACCAGGAGGTCGCGGCCGTTCTGAACCGTTCACCGGCGGCGACGCGGCGGCTCGTCGCCGACGCCCGCCGCCGCATGGACGGCCACCCCTGAACGCGCGAAAGCCCGCGGCGGGACCGCGGGCTTTCGTGATGCCGTTCTTAGTGCAGGATCTCGCCGTTCGGGCCCACGACGGACTTCGTCTCCGCGTAGGTCGCCTTGTTGTAGACGTCGGCGGTCTCGCTGTCGAAGTAGGCGGAGCTGATGAAGTCGATCCGCTGGTTGCCGTCCTGGTCGTGGAAGATGCTGGTCACGCCGTTCAGGTAGCCGGTGCGCTTGGCGTTGTTGTACCTGAGCAGCCAGGGACCGCCGTCGGCGCCGCCGGTCAGCGAGCACTTGAGCACCTGGTGCTCTTCCACCCTGAAGCTGTTGACCTGGTAGGTCTTGGTGCCCGTCTTGCCGTAGCAGAACTTGGGGGTGACGCCGGAGTACGGCTTGTCGCCGTCGGGGTGCGGGTCAGCGGGGTAGCCGAAGGCGTAGACCGGCTGGCCCTTGGGCTGGTTCCACGCGAACCCCTGCCCGCCCACGACGTCCCCGAGCTTCCCGGTGTCCTTGGCGAGACCGATGATGTACTCGGCCACGAAGTACTTGCGGCTGGTGCCGGGCTTCACCCACTTCTGCGTGTAGAAGTGGGTGATGGTGTAGTTGCCGTACTTGTCGGTGCCGGGCTTGCCGGGACCCTTGTAGGCGTCGTGCGCCGCCTTGGTGACCTGCTCCACCACGGGCTCGCCGAACTTGAAGCCCTGACCCTTGCCGATCTTGGCGTCGGTGTAGGTCTTCTCGTTGACCTCGACCTTCTCCAGCACCGCGCCGGGGAAGTCGGGACCGACCAGGTCGGCGGGCTTGTCCTCGCCCTCGGACCAGCAGTCGCCGAGGTTCAGCTTGCACTTGGCGAACTCTTCGGCGGTGATCTCGCGGGGCTTGATCCACTTGTCGCCGGCCCAGGCCTTGTACTGCTGGGCGGTGACCTTCTTCTCCTCGGTCAGCGTGAAGCCGTTGTGCACGGCCACGAAGGCGTAGTCGCCGTCGTAGTCGTCGTACACGTCGAGGTCATACGTCGTGAAGGCGTACGCGCCCGCGTAGACGCCCCAGGGAGCGTTGCCCTGGTAGTAGCCGGGTACGAAGACCCACTTGCGGTAGACGTCCTTGCCGTCCTCGTACACGCAGTGGCCGGCGGTCGCGACCAGGTTGCGGTGGCGCGACTGGATCGAGGTGGCCGAGCACCAGCGGTAGTTGCCCTTGCGGTCGAGGAAGAAGACCTTGCCGATGCTGCGGGGCAGGTTGACGTTCTTCACCTTGGCGCCGGGCTTGGACGAGGTGATGGGGGCGGTCATGCCGGGCTTGCCGTCGAACTTCTTGGCCTGGGTGGTCACCAGCTTCGGGACATCCTTGGCGTCCCAGTGGTACTGGGTGGCCTTCTTCAGCGCGGCGGCGTTGCCGTCCAGCCAGAAGAAGGCGTTGCTGTAGGCGTCGGCCGGCTTCGGAGCGAGCGGGTCCTGGACCCAGCTGGGCTCGGCGGCGGCGGGGAAGGCGACGGCGGCAGCACTCAAACCGGCGACGGCGAGGGGGACGAACAGGCGCTTCACAGGGGGGCTCCACAGGAGTAACAAAGGGGATGTCAGGACCCTATCGACCCTTGCGCCCCTCTGATAAGGGATCTTCGCGGAAATTTCCTGAAGAATGCCGAAGGGCCCGGCTAGAAGCCGGGCCCTTCGGGTGATGCTAGGGCGAGTCAGAGTTTGGACCTCCGACTCAGGTGATCACGAGGTTACTTGGCAACCGCGGTGATCGGGCCGGACCACACGTTCGCAGCGGCGGAGTACACCGAGTGCGTCTCCTCGTCGAAGTACGGCGAGGACATGTAGTCCCAACGGTCGTTGCCGTCCGTGTCGTACAGAACGCTGGTCACGCCGTTGACGTAGCCCATGCGCTTGGCGTTGCTGTACTTGAGCAGCCACGGGGCGCCGTTGTAGCCGCCGGTGACGGCGCACTTCAGCGACACGTGCTCCTCGATCTTCAGGCTCGCGACCTTGGTGGCCTTGGGGCCGGTCTTGCCGTAGCACCACTTCGGCGTGACGCCGGAGTAGGGCTTCGAGCCGTCGGGGTGCTTCGAGTACGGGTAGCCGAAGGTACGAACGACCTTGCCGGTGCCCTGGTTCCAGGAGAAGCCCTGGCCGCCGACGTTGTCACCCAGACGACCGACGTCCTTCAGCGCGGAGCTGAAGATGTAGTAGTCGGTGCGGGTGTACTTGGTGGCCTTGCCCGCCTTGTACCACTGCTGCACGAAGTAGTGCGTGATGGTGGCGTTGGTGTTGCCGTCGACCGCGACAACGCCCGGGTAGTCCTTGGTGGGCGCGGGCAGCGCCTGACCCGGCTTCCAGCTCGGCTTCTGCTTCTTGATGTAAGCGACAGCCTCGTCGTAGGTCACGTGCTCGACCACGGGCTCGCCGTACTTGAAGCCGTTGCCCTTGCCGACCTTGGCGAGGTCGTACTCACCCTTAAGAACCTCGACCTTGCCGACGACGGCACCGGGGTAGTCGGGGCCGGAGGCCTCGTCAGCGGAGCCCTCTTCGACGTCGTAGTCGTCGGTCGTGGCGGGGTCGAGCTTGCCCTTCTTGTACTCCTCGGCAGTCACCTCGACGACCTTGGTGTCCTTGGACCCCTGGTAGGCGTCGTACTCCTTCTTGGTGACCTTCTTCGCGTCCGCCTGCACGCCGCCGATACCGTTGTAAACGGTGACGAAGGCGTAGTCGCGGTCGAAGTCCTCGTAGTTCGAGAAGTCGTAGTGGGTGAAGGCCTGCTTACCCACGTAGATGCCCCACGGAGTCTTGCCCTGGTAGTAACCGGGAACGAAGACCCACTTGGAGACGACTTCGCCGTTGTTCTTGTAGTCGTACGCGCAGTGACCAGCGGTCGAGACCAGGTTGCGGTACTTGGCCTGGATCGAGGTACCGGAGCACCAGTAGAGGTTGCCGTCGCGACCCTCGAAGAAGACCTTACCGATGGACTTCGGCAGGTTCACGTTGTGGGACTTGACGGTGACCTTCTTCTCGGCACCGATGGGGGGGAGCTCGCCGGGCTTGGTGTTGCCGACGTAGCCGCCCTTCTCGACGATCTTCTTGACGTCCTTGTTGTCCCAGTAGTAGGCCGTGGCCTGCCGCAGGGCAGCGTTGTTGGACTTGGTCCAGAAGTTGAGAACCTCGGCCGCCTTGGCGTTCGACGCAGCGAGGGCGTCGGCGTCAATGTTCGGCTCGGCCTGGGCGGCACCGGCGAGGCCGGCGGCCAGCAGACCAGTGGCCAGGATGGCGCCACCGGCCGGGAGGAGGATGCGCTTCAAGGTAACTCCTTGCGCTGTCGTGGAACGCCTCTTGCGTCCCATGCGTCAGTAAAGGGATAGCCAGGAACATACAGCGCCGATCTTGAAAACAGGAACCCGCTTCGGGCGGAAAAGATGGGACAAGTCGGCCGTGATCGCTTCGTGATGTTTATGCAGCCGATGGGGCTGACCGGGCGAGAGGCCAGACCTGTGATGTTTTCGCAGATCAACAGATGCTTGTTGCTGGTGTGATGTGTGAGGTTGGGGTGTTGCCCTGATGGGTGGTCCGCCACCAATGTGATGCAGATCACATCAAGTTGATGGCACCGTCTGCGGGCCCCATGCGTCAAAACGGCTTCAACTTTCGGCGGGACAGCCGTAGGGCCCGGCGGTTGCCGGGCCCTACGGGTTATTCACGATCTACGAACAGCTAGTGCCGCTCGCGTTGCGTTACTTAGAACGCCTTGCCGGACCACACCTTGGCGGCGGCCTTGTAGACAGCCGCGGTCTCGCCGTCGAAGTACGGCGAGGTGATGGTGTCGACGCGGTCGTTGCCGTTCTGGTCGGCGAACGTGCTCGTGACACCGTTCACGTAACCGATGCGCTTGGCGTTGCTGTACTTGAGGAGCCAGGGGCCACCGTCGGCGCCCTCGGTCATCGCGCACTTGAGCGCGACGTGCTCCTCGATCTTCTTGGCTGCCGAGGCGGCCAGCTTCGAAGAGGTCTTGCCGTAGCACCACTTCGGGGTGATGCCGGTGTAGTTCTTGTTGCCGTCGGGGTGCGGGGCGGCCGGGTAGCCGAACACGCGGACGTACTTGCCCGTGGGCTGGTTCCAGGCGAAGCCCTGGCCACCGACGTTGTCACCGAGGCGACCGGCGTCCTTGGCGAAGCCCTCGATGATGTAGAACTCGGTCTTGTAGAACTTGGTCGCCTGGCCCGGCCTGTACCACTGCTGCACGTAGTAGTGCGTGATGGTCCAGTTGCCGCGCGCGTCCTGCTTGACCGTGGCCGGGTACTTGACCGGGTCCTTCTTCTGGTTCTCGACGTAGGCCTTGGCAGCCGGGTCGGTCACGATCTCGGTGACCGGCTCGCCGAACTTGAAGCCGTTGCCCTTGCCGACCTTCGCGGCCTTGTACTTGTCCGCGTTGACCTCGACCTTGGCGACCTCGGCGCCGGGGTAGTCGGGACCGGACGGCTCAGCGTCCGAGCCCTTCTTGACCCAGCAGGCCTCGATCGAGGTGGGGTCGAGCTTGCACTTGCGGAACTCCGCGCGAGTGATCTCGACGTCCTTGGCGTCCTTGACGCCCTGGTACTTGTCGAACTCGGCCTTGGAGACCTTCTTGGCGGTGCCGTTGCCGAGCTGGACGCCGTTGTAGACCGTGACGAACGCGTAGTCGCGGTCGTAGTCCTCGTAGGTGGAGAAGTCGTAGTGGGTGAAGGCCTGCTTACCCACGTAGATGCCCCACGGAGTCTTGCCCTGGTAGTAACCGGGGACGAAGACCCACTTGGACATGACGTCCTGGTTGTTCTTGACGTCGTACACACAGTGGCCGGCCGTGGCGACCAGGTTGCGGTACTGCGACTGGATCGAGGTGGCCGAGCACCACTTCTTCTCGCCCTTGCCGTTCACGAAGAACACCTTGCCGATGGTCTTCGGCAGGTTCACGTTCTGAACCTTGGCGGTGGTCTTCTTCTCGGCGCCGATCGGGGGCGTGGTGCCGGGCCGGCTGTCGGCGGAGTAGCCGCCCTTCTGCTTCAGCTTCTCGACGTCTTTGCCGTCCCAGACGTTGGACTCCTTGGCGCCCTTGAGGGCGGCGCCGTTGTTGTCCGCCCAGAAAGCGGCGATGGCCTTAGCGGTGGCTGCGCTCTTCGCCATCGCGTCGGTGTCGACGTCGTTGGCGGCCGAGGCGGTGCCGGCCAGGCCGGCAGCCAGCAGGCCGGTTGCCAGAACGGCTCCACCGGCGGGGATGAGGATGCGCTTCAAGGGAACTGCTCCTTGGTCTGTCGTGGGTCGCAACATGCGTCCCATGCGTCAGTAAAGGGATAGCAAGGAACATACCCGTGTGATCTTTGCAGGTGGAAGCCGTTTCGCCCGGTCTGGTAGTCACCCTTACCGCCGTGACCGTGCTGTTATCTGTCAGAGACAATTACCCGCGGTGATCGTTTGGGCATGTTTTCACTGGCCAATCGGGGGCATGTGGCGAATGGTGCAAATGAGCGGTAAGTGCCTCGGCACTCCCCGTGATCCGGTGAATGTGACGCAGATCACAGGAACCAGATGGGGCTCTCACCCCGTCTAAATCGCTCCGATCATGAGCGGGCACGGGTGCGCGGCGGTCCGATTCGGGCAGCAGACGACCGCCAGGGACACGAACCGGCCGCCCGTGAGCCAGAAACCCCACTGGACGTCGGCGCCGCCCGTGAGGGATTCGGTCGCGTTGGCCAGCCGTACGGCACGCCCGATGCGCTCTTCGCCGGCGGGCAGGAGCAGCTTGCGGCTCGCCGGCGTGTACTCCCGGCCCAGCCAGTCCACCGCGCCGGCGGCCGACTCGAAGGTGGCGGCCACCTGGCGGCGTGGGCGCGCGAGCCAGTCGGCGGTGCGCAGCGGCGGCAGCGGCGAACTGGGGAACTCGGGTGTGCCGGTCCGGCGCTCCTCCTCCAGGCTCAGCTCCTCGCCGATCCCGGTCCACCGGTAGGCGTGAAAGTGGCCGGTCATGCTGGGAGATATGCCCAGAAACGCGGAAGGGGGCCCGGCATCGAGCCGGGCCCCCTTCACACGGTGGTCTTACTTGTAGAGCTCGCCGTTCGGGCCGACGACCTTGCCGGACCACACGTTCTTCGCGGCGTTGTAGACGTCAGCCGTCTCGCCGTCGAAGTACGGGGAGGTGATCCAGTCGATGCGGTCGTTGCCGTCCTGGTCGGCGAAGGTGCTGGTGACACCGTTCACGTAACCGAGACGCTTGGCGTTGCTGTAGTTCTTCAGCCAGGGGCCGCCGTCGTAACCGGGGGTCACGGCGCACTTGAGGCCCACGTGCTCCTCGATCTTCAGCCAGGAGGCGCCGACCTTCTTGCCGGTGGTCGGGCCGTAGCAGGTCTTCGGGGTCACGCCCGAGTAGACCTTGTTGCCGTCCGGGTGCGGCGCGTACGGGTAACCGAAGGCGCGCACCGGCTTGCCGCTCGGCTGGTTCCAGGAGATGCCCTGGCCGCCGACGTTGTCACCGAGGCGACCGGCGTCCACGAACTTCTTGCCGTTGTGGCCGATGCCGTTGTACACGGTGACGAACGCGTAGTCGCGGTCGTAGTCCTCGTACGTCGTGAAGTCGTAGTGGGTGAACGCCTGCTTGCCCACGTAGATGCCCCACGGAGCCTTGCCCTGGTAGTAGCCGGGGACGAAGACCCAGCGGTCCATGACGTCGCGGTTGCCGTCGGTGTCGTACACGCAGTGCGCGGCGGTGGAGACCACGTTGCGGTAGTTCGACTGGATCGAGGTGGCCGAGCACCAGCGGTACTTGCCGGACGCGTCCACGAAGAAGACCTTGCCGATGGTCTTCGGCAGGTTCACGTTCTGGGACTTGCCGGAGCCGGCGGACTGCGGCGCGGTCTGGCCGGGACGGCCGTCGGGGCTGTAGCCGCCCTTCTGGACGACCTTCTTCACGTCGGCGGCGTCCCAGGTGTAGGCCGTCGCGTTGCGCAGGGCTGCGAAGTTGGACCGCATCCAGAACGCGGCGACGGAGTAGG
The DNA here is from genome assembly GCF_042740555.1 of Nonomuraea sp. NPDC059007. Lineage (NCBI taxonomy): Bacteria > Bacillati > Actinomycetota > Actinomycetes > Streptosporangiales > Streptosporangiaceae > Nonomuraea > Nonomuraea sp. NPDC059007. The sequence continues at coordinate 53,548 of NZ_JBHYJD010000053.1, forward strand.
CCGCCTTGGTGTTGGTGGCCATCGGGTCCTTGGCGATGTCGTCGGCGGCCTGGGCGGTGCCGGACAGGCCGGCTGCCACGAGACCGGTCGCCAGCAGAGCGCCACCGGCCGGGAGAAGGATTCGCTTCAAGGTAACTCCAGGTTGCGCTGGTATGGGCGCTCCAAGCGCGCCGAACTCAGCAAAAACGGACAGCCCGGAACTTACAGCGCTGACTCGTGTCATGTGAATTTTCGGTAGATCATGTCAACCGCTCCAACACGCGGTGTGATCGTTCCGAGACAGAAGGAGTGCCTGATCACAGAGCCGACCTATGGGGCCGATGTGACTTGCCTCACTTTTCGCTGCTGCCCTGCGCGTCGGCCTGCCGGTAGACGTCGGCGGTGGTGGCGATGAAGGGCGGCGCGGACACCGCGTCGTACGCCCCGCGGGCGTCGCGGTTCCAGGTCAGGCTGTTGACCCCGTTGAGGTAGCCGAGCTTGGTCGAACTCTGGAACTTCCACAGCCAGGGGCCGCCGCTCGCGCCCGCGGTGAGGTTGCAGGGCTGGAGCAGGACGCCGTACTGCAGTTCCCGGCTCGGCGCGGTCGTCTTGCTGGTGCCGCCGGCGCAGGTCTCGAGCGTCTTGCCGTTGAAGGGGCGGGTGCCGTCGGGCTGGGCGCCCGCCGGGTAACCGAAGGCGTTGACGCGGTTGCCGTACCCCTTGGAGATCGCCAGGCCCTGGCCGCCGACGTTGTCCTGCAGCTTGCCGACGTCCTTCATGGAGTAGCTGCCGTCCTTCTGCTTCTCCCAGACGAAGCCGCGGTGGACGGTGACGAAGGCGTAGTCGAAGTCGTAGTCGCCCTTGACCCAGTCCTCGTGCAGGCTGAGCGAGGCGCCGACGTAGATGCCGTCAGGGGTGGTGCCGTCGGGCTGCGGGTTGGGGACGAAGATCCAGTTGTGCGCCTCGCCGGGCTGGCGCGGGTCGTAGGCGCAGTGACCGGCCGTGGCGACGACGCTCTTGCTCTTGGACGCCACCGCGCTGGCCGAGCACCAGAACTCCTTGCTGCCGAACCGGAAGAAGACCTTGCCCATGGTCTTGGCGGCCGAGCCGCTCTTGGGCAGCGCGGGCGCGACGTCGCGCGGGCCCGTCTTCGCCTTCTTCGCGGTGGTGGAAGCAGCCGGTACGGCGGCGCCGGCCGATGACCCGGCGGCGGTCGAGGAGGCGGCGGGGGCGTTGCCCGCGGGCGTGGCCGGCGAGTAGCTGTCGGCCTTCTTGAGCCGGTCGGGCTGCCAGTACTCCGCGACCTTCTTCATGTCCGCGTCGGTCTTGGCCAGCGGGACCGTCATCACCTTGCTCGGCGCGGCGTTCGCGATCCCTGTCAGGGCAGGCACCATCAGCAGCGCGCCGAGGGCGGCGGCCGCGAGAGACCTGACCGGGGGGATCATGAAATGCCTTTCTTAGGGTCGTAAGGGAGGATTTTTCCAGATCGACTCACTCTATGGCAGCTCGGATGGAGATTCGTTATCTGATCAAGGTTGACGTGTGTCCTATAAAGCCCATGTGAGGCATGCGTCCCGCGCGTCGGTCGTTGGTCGCCGCTGATCTGCGAGCAAGGCTGCGGGTATGCGACTCATGTGTCTCGCCGTCCTTTCATGTACGGCTATCGCCGCTGGTCCAGCCGCAAATCCCGCGGAACCACCGAAGAACGGATACGTGCTCACCCACGGCGCCCGTCACGTCCTTCTCGTCTGCGACGGCAATCCCAGTGTGCACCCGCGCGCCACCGAGGCCTGCGCCGCGCTGACGGCCGCCGCGGGCAACCCGGCGCGCATGCCGGTGGCGCAGGTGCTGTGCACGGAGGAGTACAGCCCGGTGAAGGTCACGGCCACCGGCGTCTGGGGGGAGCGGCTGATCAACTACACGGCGGTCTACGGCAACCGCTGCAGGATGGGCGCCGCCACGGGCCCGCTGTTCGCCTTCTGAAGGGCCTCGGAAAAGGGGAAAGTCCCCGGGGAGGGCCCGGGGACTTTCAGCTCGCGTCGAACCGCTACAGGGGGAAGTTGCCGGTCCACCGGTTGGCGGCGGCCTTGTAGACCTTGTAGGTGTCGGCGTTGAAGTACGGCGACGAGATGTGGTCGTACCTGTCGTTGCCGTCGGTGTCCCACGCCACGCTGTTGACGCCGACCAGGTAGCCGGTGCGCGAGGCGCTCTTGTAGTTGTAGATGAACGGCCCGCCGCTGGCGCCGGCGGTGAAGGAGCACTTGAAGCCGATGTGCTCCTGCAGGTTGTACTTCGGCGCGGACGGCATCGGCTTGGTCTTGCCGTAGCACCACTTCATGGTGCGGCCGGTGAACGGCTTGTCGCCGTCGGGGTGCTCGCCGGCCGGGTAGCCGAAGGAGAAGACGTTCACCTTCGTGCTGCGGTTCCAGGCGAAGCCCTGGCCGCCGACGTTGTCACCGAGGCGGCCGACGTTCTTGACCGTCCACTGCCACTTGCCGTTGACCTTCTCCCACTTGACCTTGATGCCGTTGTAGACGTTGACGAACGCGTAGTCGAAGTCGTAGTCCTCCTTCACCACGAAGTCGTCGTGCGCGTTGAAGGTCCTGGCGGCGTAGATCCCGTAGGGAGCCTTGCCCTCCCACGCGTTGTTGCCGTCCCAGTACGACGGGATGAAGATCCAGTTGTCGTAGAAGACGTCCTTCTTGGTGTCGTAGACGCAGTGCGCCGATGTCGCCACCAGGTTGCGGAACTTGCCCTGGACAGAGCTGGCCGAGCAGAAACGCCAGCTCTTCGGGTCGTTCGGGTTGGCGCCGGGCAGCGTGAAGAAGACGCGGCCGACCGTGTTGGGCAGGTTGACGTGCTTGCTCTTCGCGGTCTTCGTCTTCTCCTCGCCGATCGGCGGGACCGATCCGGGCGGACCGTCAGGGCTTTGGGTGCCGCCCTTGACGCCTCTGGACGAGATGTCCAGGGAGTCCTTCATGTCCGTGGCCAACCGGATGCGGTCGGGGGTCCAGAACTGGACCGCCTGGGTCGCGGGCGTCGTCGCGTTCCTGGAGACGACGTCCTTGGGTGCCTGGGTCGCCGAAGCGGTGCCGCTCATCATGCCGGCGGCCAGTCCGATGGCCACGAGGCCGGCGAGCGGAATCGCCATGCGCCTTGCTCGGGAAATCATGGAGCTCCTTCCAGTTCTCGGCGGCCCAGAGCGGGGTACGGCGCCCCGGTGGGCCAGGAAAACGCTGGGAACGCTAATGAATGGCGCAGGGCGAGTTCCAGGAAACGACGCGAAAAAGTCTGGGCCGGTTCCGTTCCGTTATAGAAATAGCAATTGGGCATGTATTCTCAACCGGTATTCACGCAGGTCTCCGTGGCGCCCGGAATTCATTTTTCTCACTGATAACAGTGGTCACTTATATCCGTGCGCCGCCTGTGCTCACTCCGGTAAGAAACGTCACAGGCGAGCCAAACCGAATCTTGTTCTGGTTAGATGGGTGGCATGGATCCGCGCACCCCCTGCCTCGTCGGCGCCGCCCAGCTGACCGTCCGGACGCAGCCCGGACCGGAACCCCTCGACCTCTGGGAGCACGTGGCCAGGCGGGCCGCGCGCGACGCCGGTCTCGCGCCGTCGCGGCTCGACTCGATCGGGCTGGTCTACACCGATTCCTGGCAGTACGACGCGCCGCCGTACCGGCTGGCGGAACGGCTCGGCGCGGCGCCGCGCCACAGCGTCTACTCCAATGTCAGCGGTACGGCCCCGCAGATGCTCATCGGCGCGGCGGCAGGGCGGATCGCGGCGGGGGAGCTCGACAGCGCTCTGGTGGCGGGGGCGGAGGCGCTGGCCACGCGCAGGCACGTGCGCAAGCTGGGCGAGCATGTGGCGTGGAGCCATCCGGCCGATCCGAAGCCGCCGTACGGGTGGGACCGGCCGCCGCATCCGGCGGAATTGGCGCACGAGTTGTTCCTTCCTGTCCACACTTATCCGATCCTGGAGACGGCGCACCGCTTTTCCCGAAATATGGCGATAAGTCGGGAAATGTCGGAGCGGGCGCGGTTTATGTCGCTTATGTCGGAAGTGGCGGCGGCCAATCCCCATGCCTGGCGGCGCGCGGCGTTTTCTCCGGAGGAGCTGGAGTCCGGGCGGTTCGTCGGCTGGCCGTACACCAGCAACACGGTCGCGACGCTGGAGGTCGACCAGGCCGCCGCCGTCATCCTGGTCAGCACGGAGCTGGCCGACCGGCTGGCGATCCCGCTGGAGCGGCGCGTGTACCTGCGCGGCTGGGCCTACGCCGAGGACACCTGGGAGGTCGCCGCCCGCCCCTCGCTCGCCTCCTCGCCGGCGATCGCCAAGGCGGCCGAGGCCGCGTTCGCCCGCGCCGGGCTGGGCCTGGACGACATGGCCGCGCTCGACCTCTACAGCTGCTTCGCCATCGCCCTGCGGCAGGCCTGCGACGCGCTCAAGCTGGACCTCCTGGACCCGCGCGGCCTCACGGTCACCGGCGGCCTGCCGTACGCCGGCGGCCCCGCCAGCAACTACGTCCTGCACTCCACGGCCACCATGGCCGGGCTCCTGCGCTCCCAGGGCGGCCACGGCCTGGTCACCGGCGTGGGCATGCACCTGACCAAACACACCTGCGCCGTCTGGTCCACCGACCCCGGCGGCACACTCGGCGAGGCCGCCCCCGTGCACACCGCCACCCCCGTCCCCATCCAGGACCTCTACGAGGGCCCCGCGACGGTGGCCGGCTACACGGTCGCCCACGGCCGCGACGGCAGTCCCGAGCGCGCCATCCTGGTCGTCGACGTCCCGGGCGGCGCCTCCAGGGCCCACGCCGTCGTACGGCAGGCCGACCTGCTGGCCGACGCCGAGTCCCGCGAACTGGTGGGCCGCCAGGTGCGCCTGCGCCCCGAGGGACAGGTGAACGTAGCCGATTGGTGACAGGCCAACCCGATGCGCGACCGTAGCCGAGCGGCTACCCTTCGTGTGTTGACATTTTTATGTCACCGGCGAACGCTGGAGTCATGCGGAGGACCACGGTGCGCATCGACGAGACACTCCTCAACGAGGCCAAGGCGTACGCAGCACGCAACGGACGCAGTCTCACCTCGGTCATGGAGGACGCCTTGCGGCAACTGCTCAACCGCTCCACGGAAGCGGCCCAACGGCCACGGGTGGAGCTCCCGGTCTCCGGATCTCGTCTCAGGCACGGGATCGAGCTCACCCCCGAGTTCATCAAGGACCTGCTCGACCGAGAGGACGTCGAGCGACACCTCAAGGCGGTGGACGATGCTGCTGAGTGACGTCAACGTCCTCGTCAACGCCTTCCGGCTGGAGGCGAAGGAGCACCGGTCCTGCCGCGCGATCATCGAGCAGCTGGTCAACGGCGACTCGGCCTACGCGGTCTCCGACCAGGTGATCAACGGCTTCATCCGGATCCTCGCGAATCGGCCGCTCTATGAGAACCCGGCCACGATGGATGAGATCCTCGCCTTCGCGGAGCTGGTCCGCAACCAGTCCCATGCGATCGTGGTCAGCCCGGGTGAGCGTCACTGGGAGATCTTCACCGGTTTGTGCAAGCCGATAGGCACGAACCACAAGCTCGTGCCCGACGCCTACCTGGCTGCGCTGGCGATTGAGCACGGTTGTGAATTTGTGACCTGTGACAAGGACTTTGCCCGGTTCGAGGGGTTGCGCTGGAGGTCGCCGCTCAACTGAACTGGGGCCGAGGGCGTAAGCCGCACTACTCCGCGAGGATCGCTGGTGGCGGATCAGTTCGACGTCATCGAGGCCGGCGAGAAGGGGCGTCGGCGGTGGATCGGCATCGTGGTGCTGGTCGCGGTACTCGCGGTGCCCGTCGTCGGCCTGCTGGCCAGCCGGGCGCCGGAGGCGGAGCCGCCCGCGCGGCCGACGGCCCATCCGGTTCCGACCTTGACGACGCTCAGGTCGGCGCCCAATGTGCTGCATGCCAAGGCGCGTGCCAAGGGGGCTGACGAGGTCATTCAGGTGGTTTTTCCGCATGGGTTGCGGGCTGATGTGCGGTATCCGGCCGAGCTGGGGCTCGACGACCTCGGGTCGCGGCCGTTCGTGGGGCTGTGGATCGCGGGCGGGGAGTTCTCGCAGTACCGGCAGCTGACGGCGCCCTACGGGGGTGACATCGAGGTGACGCGGGGGGAGAAGCCGCTGCGGTCGTTCACCGGCAACGTGACGCTCTGGCCGCGACCGCCGGGGGCGGGGCTGGTGGGGCAGGTGATGTTGTTCGCGTTCGGGCCGTGGCGGATGGCGATGTACGACCGGCCGACCGGGATGCGCTTCGAGCAGCGGATGGAGCTGGCCACGAGCCTCAAGGGCACGGTGACCAAGGACGGCTACCTGGTGCTGAAGTCGTCGGGGCGGATCCGGCTGGCCGCGCCGGGTGACGGGCGGCGTAGCGATCCGGTGGGGCCGCAGCTGCTGTTCGGCGGCGGGTCCAGCGACATGCTCGCCCTCGTGCCCACGCCGGGTTGCGCGCTGCCGGAGGTGCCCGGCGCGATGGGCGCGCGCGGGCGCCACACCGAGTCCGTCTGCATGGGCGACTTCATGGTGGCCGCCTCGGGCTCACGGGAGTTCGTGCGGACGGCGGTCAGCAAGATCCGGATCACCGTGAAGTAACCGGACGACGGTCCGTGAAAGCGCGCGAAGCCAACTTGCGAGAGTGCCGCGAAGACAAACTCCGAAACGGCGGTGGCGGGGGTCAGGGTGATCTCCGCGGCAGGAACACGGCTGTGGGTCAGTGGGTGGCGCTGGTCAGGTGGCGTTGCGGGCGGGTGCGGGCGGCGCGGCGGGCGTGGTAGGCGAGGGGCATGTACCGCAACCGCTCGGGCAGTCGCGGCGTCACCATCGCCACCAGCCGCCCGATCCGCCGCAGCCGCCGCTCGTCGCGGGCCGTCCACCTCAGGCCGAGCATCGCGCGTACGGCGGGCGGCAACGTCCCCACGGTCACGAAGGCGTTGAACCCCCCGGAGGCCACCCCCACCGGCATCCACAGCCGCCGCACCGCCGCGGGCAGCCGAGGCGGGGCGGGTGTGCCGCGCATGACGGCGAGCACGTCCAGCGCGGTGGCGTGCGCCTCCAGCCGGTTGGCGACCATGTCGTCGAAGTAGGCCCAGAAGGCCGGCATGTCCGGCGGCGTCTTCCGCTCGGGCACCCGCAGGATCCGGGCGAGCTGCCGTGATTCGGTCAGCATCCGTTCCTCGTCCGCCGCCGAGTAGGGGGTGCCGAACACCCGGTTCAACGTCAGGAAGCGCTCGAACAACGACCAGTGCACCCACGCCCATGCCTCGCCGTTGAGCGCGTGGTAGGCCCGGCCCCGCTCGTCCACGCCGCTGATCGGCTCGTGGAGCTCGCGGAGCCGCCGGCCTTCTGCGAGGCCGTCCGGCCCGCCGTACACCCAGGTCTGGACGGAGGTGAGCGTGCGGTCGAGGCGTCCCCACGGGTCTTGTTTGAAGGTGGAGTGCTCGGCGACGGCGGCGCCCACGGCGGGGTGCATGGTCTGCAGGATCAGCGCACTGCCGGCGACCAGCAGGTTGCGGTACTCACCCGCGGTGTCCCAGTGCATCGATCCCGGGCCGAAGGGCTCAACGTCCATGACGGCGCCTCCTGGGTGATACATCTTCTCTTTCTTTGTATCACCCAGAAGTCACCCCAGTAACCCATCACTTATCTACAGGGTGAAGACGATCTTCCCGAAGATCTCGCCCTCGTGCATCGCGGCGAAGCCGGCCGCCGCCTCGGCCAGCGGCAGCGTTCTGTCGATGACCGGGCGCACCCCGGTCTGCTCCAGGAAGACGGACAGGCGCCGGAGCTGGTCCCTGGTGCCCATCGTGGACCCGACCACGGACAGTTGCAGGAAGAAGACCCGGTTCAGGTCGGCGGGCGGGACCGCGCCGCTGGTCGCGCCGGAGACCACGATGCGGCCGCCCGGCCTGAGCGACTTCAGCGAGTGGTCCCAGGTGGCCTGGCCGACGGTTTCCATGACCGCGTCCACGCGCTCGGGCAGCCGCGCGCCGGGCTCGAAGACCCGGTCGGCGCCCAGTTCGAGGGCCCGCTCCCGCTTCCCGGCCGACCGGCTGGTGGCCCAGACCCGGTAGCCGCCGGCCCGGCCGAGCGCGATCAGCGCCGTGGCCACGCCGCCGCCGGCGCCCTGCACCAGCACGGTCGCGCCCGGCTGCAGCCCGGCCTTGTCGAACAACATCCGGTAGGCGGTCAGCCACGCCGTGGGCAGGCAGGCCGCCTGCTCGAAGCTGAGCGCCGCCGGCTTGGGCACCAGGTTCCGCTTCGGGACGGCCACGCGCTCCGCGAAGGTGCCGTCGTAGGTCTCCGACAGCAGCGAGCGCTTGGGGTCGAGCGTCTCGTCGGCGCCCGAGCCGATCACCGAGTGGACGATGACCTCGTTGCCGTCCTCGTCCAGGCCGGCGGCGTCGCAGCCGAGCACGATCGGCAGCCGGTCCTGGCGGATGCCGACGCCCTTCAGCGTCCACAGGTCGTGGTGGTTGAGCGCGGTGGCCTTGACCGTGACGGTCGTCCACCCGTCGGGCGCCTTGGGCTCGGCGTGCTCGCCGAGCCTCAGGCCGGCGAGCGGGTTGTCGGGATCGGTCTGTGCGGCGGTTGCGGCGAACATGGCCGCACCTTACTTCAGCCGGTCAGCCGAGCGAGTCGCGGATCTGCCGTGCGGCCGTGTCGAGGGCCTGGCGGACCTCCTCCAGGCGTTCGCGGGTGAGCTGGCTCTCCGACGCCTCCTCGCGCACCTGCCCCACGAAGTCGGCCAGCATCCCGCCGAGCTCGTTGTCCAGCTCGACCCGGTTGGGGGAGACCCCGCCGATCGTGGTCCAGATGTCGCCCCAGATGCGCCGCCACTCGTGCTTGAGCCGCTCGCTCTCGCCCTGCCACGAGCTCACGTTCTCGGTCCACTGGCGCTTCTGCTCCTCCTTGAGGCGCCGCATGTCGGCCTTCTGCCCGGTACGCACGTCCTTGGCCATCTTCGTCAGCTCCTCGCGGAGCGACTTGACGGTGTCGCGGACGTCCTCCTTGACCTCGCGGGCGATGTCGCGGACCGAGGCGGAGATCTCCTGCTCCAGGTCGGCCAGCTCGTCGAGGCGCTCGTCGAGCTCTTCGCGGCCCTTGTCGGTGATGGAGAAGACCTTCTTGCCGTCGACCACCTCGTGGGTGACCAGGCCCTCCTCCTCCAGACGGGCCAGCCGCGGGTAGATGGTGCCGGGGGAGGGCGAGTAGACGCCGAGGAAGCGGTCCTGGAGGAGGCGGATCACCTCGTACCCGTGACGAGGGCTCTCCTCCAGCAGCTTGAGCAGGTACAGCCGCAGGCGGCCGTGACCGAAGACGGGGCTCATTCCTTCTCTCCCTTGAGCAGCGCGACCTCGCCGGAGACCGTGGTCACCGTGAGCGAGGCCATGCCGCCGCCGAGCCGTCCCGACATCGACTGCGAGCCGGGCTTGCTTTGGTTGACGAGCCGGTCGAACGTGCTGACGACCCGGCCGGAGGTCGAGCGGACGGCGACGTCGGCCTCGACGTTCTCCGGCAGCCTGACCATGACGCCGCCCGAGACGCTGTTGAGCGTCACGTGACCGGTGGGCCGCAGCGCCAGGTCGGCGGTGATGCGGCCGGACACGGTGTTGGCTTTCAGCCGCCGTGGTATCCCGTTGGCGACGGTGAGGTCGCCGGAGATGCTCTTGAAGGCCAGGTCGCCGGCCATCGCGCGGCTCTCGACGTCGCCGGAGACGGTGGTGGCGCTCACGTCGCCGCTCACGCCGTCGAGCACGATCTCGCCGGAGACGCTCCTGACCTGCGTCTGCCGCTCGAACCCGGCGACCACGGCGGGCGCGGAGACGACTCCCGCGTTGACCCTGCAGGTCTTCGGCACGGTGAGCGTCAGCACCGAGCGCCGCTTGTCGCGCCGCAGCCAGCCGAGCAGGCCGTCCCAGGTGAGGTCCTTGTAGGTGACGCTGAGCTCCCCGGCCTCCTCGTCATAGGTGACGATCAGCGGTGAGGCCGACTCGACCTCGGACACCTCGAGCCCCGGCGGTCCGTCGCTGGCCAGCACGTTGAGCTTGCCCGCGACGATGCGCACGTCCAGCGCCGTCACCGGGCCGAACGTGAGCTGTTCGGGCCCGTCGATAGTCCACTGAGCCATGACCCCTCCGCTTTAGGTTCCTCCATACACGATATGTCGCGTCAAACCAAAACTCAAGATGTATCGCGTTTGCCCGTGAGGTCGCGCCTACTCGTCGTCGTCATCCAGCCGGGCCAGCCACGTGGCCAGCCGCTCGACGGGCGTCTCGAACTCCGGGTTGAGATCGACGAACTCCTTCAGCCGCTCCCCGAGCCAGAGGATGCTGACCTCCTCCTCGCCGCGGCGCTCGACGAGCTCCTCGATCCCCCGATCGGTGAAGTACATGGTGCTCCGTTCTAACAGAAAGCCCCCGCCGGAGCGGGGGCTTCCAGATGGAAACGACTAGCCGAAGAGCTCGTGCACGATCTCCTCGAGCTCCTTGTCGTGAGCGGCGTGGGAGCCGGTCGCGGGGGAGCTGTTGGGGGTGCGCGAGACCCGGCGGAGGGCACGGCCGCCGAGCAGCTGCGGGTCCTCCGCCAGCTTCAGCGTGAGGTACGGCCACGGCCCCATGTTGACCGGCTCGTCCTGGGCCCAGAACAGCTCGGCCTGCGCGCCGTACCGGGAAAGCTCGGCGGTGAGCTCCTCGGCCGGGAACGGGTAGAGACGCTCCAGACGGACGATCGCGACATCCTCGCGGCCCGCCGCCTCACGACCGGCGGCCAGGTCGTAGTAGAGCTTGCCGGAGGTCAGCACGACCTTGGTGACCTTCGACGGGTCGGCGGTGGTGTCGCCGATGACCGGCTGGAAGGTGCCCGAGGTGAAGTCGGCCGCCTTCGAGGTCGCCTTCTTGTGCCGCAGCAGCGACTTGGGCGTGAAGACCACCATCGGCTTGTGCCGCCCGGACTCCACCTGCCACCTGAGGAGGTGGAAGTAGTTGGCCGGGGTGGTGGGCTGGACGACCGTCATGTTGTCCAGGGCACAGACCTGTAGGAAGCGCTCGATCCGGGCGCTGGAGTGGTCGGGACCCTGACCCTCGTAGCCGTGCGGCAGCAGCAGGACGACGCCCGACTTCTGGCCCCACTTCTGTTCACCGGACGAGATGAACTCGTCGATGATCGTCTGTGCGCCGTTGACGAAGTCGCCGAACTGGGCCTCCCACGCCACGAGGGCGTCGGGGCGGACCACGCTGTAGCCGTACTCGAAGCCCAGTGCCGCGAACTCGCTGAGCAGCGAGTCGTAGACGTAGAACTTCGTGGTGCCGTGGTTGAAGGTCTTCAGCGGGGTGTGGTCCTCGCCGGTCATCCTGTCGACCAGCACCGCGTGGCGCTGGGTGAAGGTGCCGCGGCGGGTGTCCTGGCCGACGAAGCGGACCGGGTGCCCGTCGATGAGCAGGGAGCCGATCGCCAGCGCCTCACCCATCGACCAGTCGATCGCGTCCTGCTCGACCATCTGGCCGCGCCGCTGCAGCACCGGCGACAGGCGCGGGTGCACGGTGAAGCCCTCGGGCAGGTTGAGCTGGGTGTCGACGATGCGCTTGAGCGTCTCGTCGGTGATCGCCGTGGGCGTGTCCGTGTGCGACCACTTGATCACCTCGGTGGGCGGCACGCGCAGCTCGCCGGAGTCCTGGTGCGGCTGCTTGGCCGCCTCGCGGACCTCGGTGAACGCCTGCTCCAGCTTGGCCTGGTAGTCGCGCAGCGCCGACTCGGCCTCTTCGACCGTGATGTCGCCGCGGCCGATCAGGGCCTCGGTGTAGAGCTTGCGTGTGGAGCGCTTGGCGTCGATGAGGTCGTACATCAGCGGCTGGGTGAAGGCGGGGTTGTCGCCCTCGTTGTGGCCGCGGCGGCGGTAGCAGATCAGGTCGATGACCACGTCCTTGCGGAACGCCTGACGGTACTCGTAGGCCAGCTGGCCCACGCGGACCACGGCCTCCGGGTCGTCGCCGTTGACGTGGAAGATCGGGGCCTGGATCATCCTGGCCACGTCGGTGGCGTACACGCTGCTTCGGGAGGAAGCGGGCGAGGTCGTGAAGCCGACCTGGTTGTTGACCACGATGTGGATCGAGCCGCCGGTGCGGTAGCCGCGCAGCTGCGACAGGTTGAGCGTCTCGGCCACGACGCCCTGGCCGGCGAAGGCCGCGTCGCCGTGGATGAGCACGGGCAGGACCGTGAAGCCCTCCTCGCCACGCTCCAGGAGGTCCTGCTTGGCGCGGACGACGCCTTCGAGCACCGGGTCGACCGCCTCCAGGTGGGAGGGGTTGGCCACGACCGAGGCGGTGATGGTCTTGCCGCCGGGTGCGGTGAAGGTGCCGGAGGCGCCCAGGTGGTACTTCACGTCGCCGGAGCCGTGGGCGGTCCGCGGGTCGATGTTGCCCTCGAACTCGGTGAAGATCTGCCCGTAGGACTTGCCGACGATGTTGGCGAGCACGTTGAGCCGGCCGCGGTGGGCCATGCCGATGACGACCTCGTCGAGGTCCTCGTCGGCGGCATCGCTGATCACCGAGTCGAGCAGCGGGATCAGGGACTCGCCGCCCTCCAGCGAGAAGCGCTTCTGGCCGACGAACTTCGTCTGCAGGAACGTCTCGAACGCCTCGGCGGTGTTGAGCCGGCCGAGGATGTTGAGCTGCTCCTCGCGGTCGGGCGAGGCGTGCGCCATCTCGACCCGCGCCTGGATCCAGGACCGTTCCTCCGGGCTCTGGATGTGCATGTACTCGATGCCGACCGTGCGGCAGTACGAGTCGCGCAGCACGCCCAGGATCTCGCGCAGCTTCATCAGCGGGCGGCCGCCGAAACCGCCGGTCGCGAACTCGCGCTCCAGGTCCCACAGCGTCAGGCCGTGCGACTGGATGTCGAGGTCGGGGTGCTTGCGCTGCTTGTACTCCAGCGGGTCGGTCTCGGCCATGAGGTGGCCGCGTACCCGGTAGGCGTGGATCAGCTCGATCACCCGCGCCGACTTGGAGACGTCGTCGTCGTGGGAGGCGGAGATGTCCTGGACCCAGCGGACCGGCTCGTAGGGGATCCGCAGCGCCTCGAAGATCTCGTCGTAGAAGCCGTTCTCGCCCAGCAGCAACCGGTGGATCTGGCGCAGGAAGTCGCCCGACTGGGCGCCCTGGATGATCCGGTGGTCGTAGGTGCTGGTCAGCGTCATGACCTTGGAGACCGCCAGCCTCGACAGGGTGTCGGGGGCGGCGCCTTGGTACTCGGCCGGGTACTCCATGGCGCCCACGCCGATGATCGTGCCCTGGCCGGGCATGAGGCGCGGCACGGAGTGGACGGTGCCGATCGTGCCGGGGTTGGTCAGCGAGATCGAGGTGCCGGCGAAGTCGTCGACGCCCAGCTTGTTGCCGCGTGCCTTGCGGACGATGTCCTCGTAGGCCATCCAGAACTGGCGGAAGTCCATGTCGTCGGCCGCCTTGATGGACGGCACGAGGAGCTGGCGCTCACCGTTGCTCTTCTGGACGTCGATGGCCAGACCGAAGTTCACGTGCTCCGGCTTGACCAGCGTCGGCTTGCCTTCGACCTCGGTGTAGGAGAAGTTCATCTCCGGCATGGCCTTCAGCGCCTTGACGATCGCGAATCCGATCAGGTGCGTGAAGGAGACCTTGCCGCCGCGTCCCCGCTTGAGGTGATTGTTGATCACGATGCGGTTGTCGATGAGCAACTTGGCCGGGATGGCCCGGACGCTCGTCGCCGTCGGTACCGACAGCGACAGGTCCATGTTGGCCGCCGTACGGGCCGCGGCACCGCGCAACTTGACCTCTTCGGCGCCCTTGGGCACCGCCGTGGCAGGCTGCTTCGGCTTCTCGGCCGCGGGCGCCGGGGTGGCCGGCGCCTTGGCGGGAGCTGGTGCGGGGGCGGGCGCGGTTGTAGTGCCGTTCGCCGCCTCCCTGGCCGGGGTTCGGCCCGGTCCGTAGTCAGGGTTGTAGTCAGCGAAGAAGTTCCACCAGGCCTTGTCCACAGACTCGGGATCCTGGAGGTACTTCTGGTACAGCTCGTCGACAAGCCACTCGTTTTGCCCAAAGCTTGCCAGCGGGTTTGACCGCGACGACTCAGACGACACGGCGGAAATCGCCCTCTTCCGCAGATCGGCGTTGATGTTAGAGAACCGGTCCAAGGCTACTCGCACAGACCGGCAGAGCGCGCCGGAGAGACCACCGCGCCCCGCCTGATCCTCTCAGGAGAGTCCAAAGAGGTCACGCCCCCCTAGTCAATCCAGGTGGTGCAGCCAATATTACTGTTTGGTATCAACAGGCTGACAGGAGGTTTAGTTCCCGGCGGAGATGACTCTGCTGGTGATCCGCACGCCGGGGGAGAGCTCGGTCAGGAGTTCCGCCAGTTCCTCGCCGGCGACCTTGAGCTCCTCCAGCGTCATCGGCTCCAGGCGCTCCAGCAGGAACAGGCCGTTGACCGTCTCCTCGGTCAGCCGGGTGCGCGCCACCTGGCGCCAGTTCCACCGCCGGCAGGTGACGCCGAGGTCGTCGCGCCAGATCACCTCGCCGGGCTCGGGCGTGCCCAGCGCCTCCTCCGACGCCTCGTCGCCGCCGGCCCTGATCAGCCGGGCGGGTCCCGCGTACCGGTCGAGGTCCTCGCCGCCGATCGGCAGCGCGTGGGTGACGCTCACGGAGTTGTAGGCGTCGACGATCCGGTTGATCTCCGGCAGCGGCAGCCTGCGGGTCAGCGCGTCGACGCTCGGGCGCGTGCGCTGGGGCTTGGCGCCGAACGCGCGGTAGGCGTCCTTCCAGGCGTCGATCTTCTCGGTCTGAACGGCCCGCGCGGAAGCCTCGGCCAGCCAGCCGCGCGCCCGCTCGTCCGTGGGCCCGTTCTTCATCCCGTGGGCCGTCATGACCAGGACCGCGAAGTCGGGACGGAGCTCGAAGATCGCCTCGTCCACCCGGATGTGCTCAATCATGCCTGGCAGCTTAGGCGGCCAATTCGCAAAAATCACTTTGCAAAATTGTCTTTGCGGCTTACCGTCAAGGTATGGAAGAGGGATACCGGATCACCGATCCCGAAGTGCTCAAGGCGGTCGCGCACCCGCTGCGCGTGCGGATGCTCGGCATGCTGCGCGCGGACGGCCCCGCGACCGCCAGCCAGCTGGCCAGGCGGGTCGGCGAGAGCTCGGGCTCGACCAGCTACCACCTGCGCGAGCTGGCCAAGTACGGCTTCATCGAGGAGGACCCCTCGGCGGACGGCAGAGAACGCCGCTGGCGCGCCCGCCACCACTACACGAGCTGGGACAACGTCCAGATGGGCGCCACGCCCCAGGGCCGCGAGGCCCTGAGGATCATGAAGTTGCGCCAGGTGGAGGCGCTCGTCCACGCCATCGAGCGCTTCGACGAGAACGACTGGTCCACCGCGTGGGTCGAGGCCGGCGGCATGACCGACATCCTGGCCAAGCTGCCGCCCGC
The DNA here is from genome assembly GCF_042740555.1 of Nonomuraea sp. NPDC059007. Taxonomy (NCBI): domain Bacteria; kingdom Bacillati; phylum Actinomycetota; class Actinomycetes; order Streptosporangiales; family Streptosporangiaceae; genus Nonomuraea; species Nonomuraea sp. NPDC059007. The sequence continues at coordinate 69,028 of NZ_JBHYJD010000053.1, forward strand.
CGGCCTGCGCGAGTTCTTCGAGCGCGCCGACGCCCTGATCACCGAGCTGGAAGAGCGCTACGCCGACGACCCCGAGACCGTGCAGGCGCACGTGTTCCTCGCCGGATACCCCAGAAGGGAACTGGACGCGTGACTCCCTTAAGCGCGCGCCGCCGCTACGCCCTCGTCAGCTTCCTCACCTGGCTGCCGCCCGGACTGATGATGGCCCCGATGGTGCTGCTGATGACCGAGCGCGGGCTCAGCCTGCCGCAGGTCGGCCTGACCGTGACCGTCTTCTCGGTCGTGACGATCGCGCTGGAGCTGCCGACCGGCGGCCTGTCGGACGTGATCGGCCGGCGCACGGTCCTGGCCGCCTCGGCCGCCGTCAGCGTGCTCGCGATGGTGACGCTGGCCTTCGCCACCACCCTGGGGGTGTTCCTGGCCGCCGCCGTGCTCAAGGGCGTGGCCAGAGCGCTCTCCAGCGGCCCCGCTGAGGCCTGGTACGTCGACACCCTCCACGCCGCCCAGGGCCCCGCCGCCGACCTACGCCCGGGACTGGCCAGGGGCAGCGCGATGGGCTCCGTGGCCCTGTGCGCGGGCATGCTGACCGGCGGCGTCCTGCCGCTGGCCGTGCCGCCGGGCGCGCCCATCGTTCCGCTCGCCGCGCCGGCGCTGGCCAGCGCGCTGGCCGCCGCCGTACTCCTCGTCGTGGTCCTGCTCGCCCTGCCGGAACCGCCGCACGCGCGCCGCTCGATCGGCGGCGTGCTGCGCGAGGTGCCGCTCACCGTGGCCGCCGGGCTGCGGCTGGCCACCGGCGGCCCGCAGCTGCGCCGCCTCATGCTCTACGCGGTCGCCAACGGCGTCGCCCTCACCGTCGTCGAGCTGCTGACCCCGGGACGCCTGGCCGACCTCGCCGGTACGGCGGAGCGCGGCACCACCGCCTATGCCCTCGTGGCCGCCGTCGGCTTCGCGGGCAGCGCGGCGGGCTCGTCGCTCGGACCGACGCTGGCCAGGCTCGCCGGCGGCAACGCCAGGGGCGCGAGCGCCGGCGTCGTGCTCGCGGCGCTGTCACTCGGCGCGCTGGCCGCCACCGCCGGCCTGGACGGGCCACCGGGCCTGGTGAGCGCCGGCATCGCCTACGTGCTGATGTTCACCGGGATCAGCGCCACCGGCCTGCTGGCCCAGACCATGACACACAACGCGGTCACCGCTGCCGAACGCACCACCGTCACCTCGATCGGCTCCCTGTCGCTGCAGGCCGGCGGCGCGCTGTCCAACATGGCGCTCGGCCTGCTCGCCGCCGGCGCGGGAGTGGCCCCGGCCTGGGGCCTGGTGGCCTTCGTGCTGCTGCTGTCGAGCCTGCTGTTCGTCCGGCTGCCGGAGCGCGTGAGGGAGGCCGTGTGAACGCGACCTCCGCCGCCCGCCGGTACGCGCTGGTCAGCTTCCTGACCTGGCTGCCCGCCGGGCTGATGATCGCCCCGCTGGTCCTGCTCATGCTCGACCGGGGGCTGACGATCGTGCAGGTGGGCGTGGTCATGACCGTGTACTCGCTGGTCATCGCCGTGCTTGAGCTGCCGACCGGCGGGCTCGCCGACGTGGTGGGGCGGCGGGCGGTGCTCGCGGTCGCCGCGGCCTGCACGGCCCTGTCGCTGGGTTTGCTGGTGCTGGCCGACTCGTTCTGGGCGTTCGTGCTGGCCTGCGGGGTCCTCGGGGTGTCCAGGGCGCTGTCCAGCGGGCCGGCTGAGGCCTGGTACGTCGACACCCTGCACGCGATCGAGGGGCCCGAGGCGGATCTGCGTCCGGGGCTGGCGCGCGGTCACGTGCTGGAGGACGTCGCACTGGGCGTCGGCGTGCTGGCCGGCGGCTTCGTGCCGCTCCTGGACCTGCCGCTGGGCCTGCCCGCGCTGGCCGTCCCGCCGCTGGCCGGGGCCGTGGCGGCGCTGGTGTGGCTGGGTGTCGTGCTGGTGGCGCTGCCGGAGCCGCCCCATCCCCGGGTGCCGATGGGCGAGGTGTGGCGCGGCGTGCCGCGCACCGTGGCCTCGGGGGTGCGCGTGGCGGTCCGCGACGGGGTACTGCGGCGGCTCGTACTGCTGTCGGCGGTGGTGGGGATGGCACTGACCTGCGTCGAACTGCTGGTGCCCGGTCATCTGGCCGCGCTCACCGGCTCGGCCGAGCTCGGGGCCACCGCCTACGCGGTCGTGGCGGCGGTGGGGTTCGCGGGCGGCGCGCTCGGCAGCGGCCTGGCTCCGGCGCTCGCGAGAAGACTGGCCGGGCGGGAAGCCCTCGGTGTCAGGGGTTCGGTGCGCGGGGCGGTCGCCGGGCTGGTGCTGTCGGGGCTCTCGCTGGCGGGCCTGGCCCTGTCGGCCCTGCTCGGCGGCGCGTCCGGGGTGGGCTCCGTGGTGCTGGCGGGGCTGCCGTACGCGGTGCTCTTCGTCGGGCTGGGCGCCTATGGCGTTCTGCGGGCGGAGCTCGGCCATCACCGGGTCACCGCCGCGGAGCGGGCCACGATGGCCTCGGCGGCGTCGCTGGCCGGGTCAGGCGGCGCCGCGCTGGCCAACCTGACGCTGGCGCCGCTGGCCATGGGCCTGGGGACGTCGGCGGCCTGGTGGCTGGTGGCGGCGGTGGTGCTGCTGTCGAGCCTGCTGTTCTTCCGCCTGCCGATCAAGGAGCAGGCGGCTGCCTAATGCTTCTGTCAAGCTGCGGTGCGGATCTGGTGCCCGGGGTCGTAGGGCTTGCGGGTGCGCAAGATGGCGTGCAGGACGTTGATGC
>NZ_JBHYJD010000054.1:0-68064 GCF_042740555.1 Nonomuraea sp. NPDC059007
GGGGGCCCGTACGGACCTGGCGACGGGTTCGCGGGGGCGGGGGGTCTGGGGGCCGCCGCTGGTCTCCCGGCGGGCGCGCTTGCCGGGGTGGCCGCGCCCGCCGCCGGGCGTACGGGCGGCTTCGGGGGTGGGCGCGGCGTTGTCCACCCCCACGCACAGCCGTTCCTGGCGGTAGTCGATGCGGACCCAGGTCTTCGGGCGCCCGGCGTGCCGGAGCACGTTGGTGAGCGATTCCAGGACGACCCGCCCGGCGACCAGGTCGTGGGCGGCGGGCAGGCTCCGCGGCTCGCCGGTGACGACGACCTCGACGTCGAGCCCGCCGGCACGCGCGGAGCCGAGGAGGCCGTCGACGTCCGACAGCGAGGGAGAAGGCAACCGCGACGCGGCGTGGCCGGGGTTTCTGAGCGCGTCCAGCAGGACCTGCACGTCGGAGAGCGCGCGCCCGCTCGCCTCCCGCACGACGCGCAGGGCCTCCTCGACGCCGGGCCGCCGCGCGGCGTGCAGATGCAGGCCCGCGGCGGCCTGGACGTTGATCACCGCCAGGTGGTGGCCCACCACGTCGTGCAGTTCGCGGGCCAGGTCCAAACGGTCCTCCGCCGCCTCCCGCCTGAGCTGGTCGGCGTGGGCTTCCAGGCCGGCCGCCCGGCGCCGGCGGCGTTCCTCGGTCAGGGCGTGGCGGTGCCGGATCAGTTCCCCGAAGGCGAGGAGGAACAGCAGCCACGCGGTCAGGGCTCCCATCGCGGTGAGCGACGAGGCGTCCCGGCCGGGCAGCAGGCCGGCCCCGGCGTGCCCGGCCAGTGTGGCGACGACCACGAGATAGGCCGCCCAGCGGGCGCCGTGGACGACGGCGCTGACCAGGGCGACGATCATCGGCCCGTAGACGGGTCCGGGCGGCAGGCCGCCGACGATGTACGTCCAGGTGACGGCGACGCAGCCGGCCAGTACCAGCCAGGGGTCGCGCCTGCGCCACCACAGCAGCACCGGCCCGATCATGAGCAGGAGCACGACGCCGGGCGTCAGCCCGGCCAGGGCATCGTTGTGCGCGGCCACGACGACCACGCCGCCGACGTTGACCGCCGCGGTGACGGCGACCCAGGTCGCGTCGATCGCCCGCTCGGCCGGGGTGGCGAGCCCGAGGCGAGGGGCGGTGTCCTCCCCCACGGTGGCGTCCTCCCTGTCAGGTGTCGCTCCGCATTGTTCCGTGACCGGCCGTCGCGGACGTCCCCCGTGGGGATACATCGCGGGTACGACGCGGCGATGACCCGGCCGCGGGCCGGGTGGTATCCCTGCGACGCACGATTGCGCATTGTGTGGAGGCGGCCGCACACCCCGGGGCTGACGATCCGGGCCGGGCGACGGCGGCACGATGTCGTCGACGCCCGATGGATGTCGCGCCCCAAGGAGATGGGCATGCTTTGGCCCCGTGCACGTGGCCGCGCGCGCCGGCACGACGGGAACCGGCATCGACCCCGCCACCGACCGGCGCGTGACCTTCGGCGGGAAACGGGCCGTGACGCTCCCGGCGGGCGCGCGGCTCACCAGCGATCCCGTCAAGCTGGACGTCGCGCCGGACTCCGAGCTCGTGGTCAGCCTCTACCTGCCCGAACGCACCGAAGCCAGCACCGTTCACCGCTACGCGACGCAGGTGAACGCCGTCGCGGCCGTTCCCCTGCGGCTCTTCGCCGCCGTGGACGGACGCCCCGCCGTCAGTCGCTGAACAGCTCCTCCCCGATCCGGTCGCGGCAGACCTCGACCGAGTACGCCATCACCCAGCCCGCGTACGCGTCGCGCAGGATGCGCTGGATGGGGGACGTGCTGAGGAAGCCGGAGCCGCCGCCCGCCTTGAGGGCGAGCTGGGCGGCGTCGATGGCGACCTGGTTGCTCAGCACCTTGGCGCGCAGGGTGGCGGAGTTGAACCCGGGGTCGTTCTGGTCGGCCAGCCACGACATGTGCCGCGCGTACATGCCGGCGGCCTCCACCTGGCTGTGGACCGTGGCCAGGTCGAACCGCAGCCACTGCATCGCCGACAGCGGCTCGCCGGTCGTGGGGATCGTGCGCCCACGGGCGTGCGCGACCAGCGCCGCGACCGCCGCGTCGGCGATGCCCAGCGACAGGAACGCGATCCCGGACCCGATGTGGTTCGGCCGCGGCCCCGCCGGGGGCGGGCAGCGGCGGTCCTCGCGCAACAGGGTGCCGGAGAACTCGACGAGGCGGCTGCCGTTGGCCCGCATGCCCATGGTGTCGCCGATCGGAAGGTGGCGGATCGACTCGCCCGCCTCGACCCCGAAGAACGTCGGCACCCCGTCGACCAGCACGTTGACGAGGAAGTGGTCGGCGATCTCACAGCCGGAGGTGAACCGCTTGGATCCCGACAGCCGGAACCCGCCGGGAGCGGGCTGGGCGTGCTGCTGCGGCAGCAGGAACAGGTTGCCGCCCGTCGGCTCCGACAGCGCGTTGGCGAAGCGCCGCCCGGCGATCAGCTCGTCGGCGTAGAAGCGCCCCGCCTCCGGCGCCGACATCTCGGCGAGCCCCACGCCCGCCCCGATGTGCATCACCCAGATGCAGGCGGTGGCCGGGCAGGCCGCGCTGACCAGGCGCACGATCTCGCCGTAGCTCCGGTAGCTCAGCCCCTGCCCGCCGAGCCGCTTGGGCAGCAGCGCCGCGTCGAGGCCGGCGGCGTGCAGCATCTCCAGGTTCTCGCGCGGGACCAGCGTGCTCTCGTCGTAGGCGGCCGCGGTCCTGGCGAACTCCTTGGCGAGCTCGGCCGCGGTCCGCACCCAGTGCTGCTCTTCCGGCGGCGGCGCCAGCGGATGCGCTTCCCTCTTCTGATCCGGCATGACGTGATCTTAGGCGGACGGCGGTAAGCGTATCGATAGCGCTCGCCCCTAGAATCCCGGCCCATGTCCGAGCGAGCGAGATTCCTGCGTACGGTCGTGGCGGCGTCGCTGGCCGCGACGCCCCTGGCCGCCGTCCCGGCCGCGGCGTCCGCGGCGGCCGTGCCGTTGCGTGTCATCACGTGGAACATCTGCGGCGAGGCGGGCAGCCCGCGCGGCGAGAACGGCTATTGCCCCTACCGCGACGACCCGGGCGCCAAGGTCGAACAGATCGCCGGCCTCGTGTCGCGCCATCAGGCCACCGTCGTGCTGCTGCAGGAGGTGTGCGGCCTCGCGCCGGACAGCCATCTCGAACGGCTGAAGGCGGCGCTCGGGCCCGGCTGGTCCTTCGCCCGTGCGAGCGGCGCCCGCCCCGACGGCCGCACCGACTGCCGCGGCGAGCTGTCCGGCGAACTCGGCGTGGGCATCGCGGTGAAGTCGCCCATCACCGGCACCAAGGTCACCCAGACGCTGCCGCCGGACCCCTCCGGCAAGAACAAGCAGACCCTGCCGACCTTGTGCGTACGAACCGGGAACTGGCCCCGAACCCACATCTGCACCACCCACATCCTGGCCGATCCCAAGGACCTGCGCCGTCCCAAGCAGGTCGCCAACGTCAAGGCGGCGGCGTCGCAGGGCGGGCTGGACGTCGTGCTGGGCGGGGACTTCAACCTGTTCCCCGGCTCGGCGGAGCTGCGGCCCCTGTCGAGCGCGTACGAGGAGTGCGACGCGTCCGGCACCACGAGGAACGAGGTCACCCACCACGCGTGGACGAACGGCAAGCACGTCTACCGCAAGCGCGACCACATCTTCGCGAGCAAGGTGTCAGGCTCACGCCGGTTCACCTCCTGCGACTCCGACCAGTCGCTGATGGACCGGACACCGAACATCAAGGACGTCTCGCCCAACGGCTACTCCGACCACGCGCCCCTGATCGGCTACCTCAAGGTCTAGCGAGCCCTGTCAATACCTCTCAGGTCAGATCTCGTCTGGACCTGACGCGGACGCGGCCGGCGGGCCCCGGCCGCGATCGTTGGCGTCATGCGACTTCAACGTATGCGGATCTCGGCGCTGATCGTTCTCGCGCTCGTCGCGGCACTCGCGCTCGTGCCGTTCCCCACGCTCCCCTACACCACGGGCTTCGCGCCGCACTGGGTGACCGTCCTGGCCGCCGCGCTGGGCGCGATCTTCGTGATGAAACCGCACCCGGCGGGGCTGCTGCCCGCCGTTCTGCTGCTGTGGTCGGCGGGCGGCATCGTGCTGGACGGCTTCCGCGCGTTCTTCGCCGTCACCGGGATTCCGGCGGGAGACTTCGCGCGGGTCGACTGGCCCGGTATGGCGCTGCGCGGGCTCAGCCTGACGGGTTGCGCGCTGCTGGGTGCGGTGCTGCTGCCGCGCCTCAGGGTCCCGGGCGGGGCGTGGCCCGGCTACGGCGCGTTCGCGATCGGGTTCGTCTATCCCATGGCCAAGCTGTACTGGTCCGCGGGCGGCACGCTGCTGCGTCCCATGGGTTATGACGAGGGCTTCCCGGCCGGCGAGCTGGTCATGCTGCTCATCGGGGCGGTGGGTTCGCTGGCCCTGGTTCAGCGGTGGGGGCGATGGCTGCCGCGGCGGCTGGTGCTGACGGGCGGCTGGGCGGGCGCTGCTATGTTGACCACCATGGGGGCCATGTCCGTTTTCGGTACGTTGTCGCAGCTGCTCGGCCTCACCGAAGGGCCCGTGCCCCTGTCCGACCCGGCCGCGGTGGTGACGGTCGGGCTGGTGTACGGGAGCTGGCTGCTGTTCGGGCTGGCGGTCGGCGCGGCCACGCTGTCCTACCAGCGGGCGACGCCGCGGTGATGCCGCGGCGCGCGGACCTGGCCTTGGCGTTCGTCGCCGGCGTGCCGCTGCTGTCGCTGTCGGTGGTGGTGGCGGTGCTGTCGGTGCCGGGTGTACGCGCGGCCCTGCTCGTGGGTGCCTGCCTGGTGGCGCACGCGGCCCTCGCCTACCGGCGGCGGCTCTGGGCGTTCTTCGTGGTCGCCGCCGCCTTCGCCGTCCAGGTCGCCGTGACCGGGTTGTTCCTCGTTCTGCCGTCCGTGGCCGTCTTCCCGATCGCGATCTACTCCTGCACCGCGTACGGCAGGCGTTTCCCGCCCCTGGCCGCGGGACTGGCCGGGGCCGGGCTGGCGGCCTACCGATTCGCCCACGACCCGTCGGTCACCGCCGCCCACCTGGGGCCCGATCCATGGCTCCTGCTCGGCCTGCTGGCCTCGATCGTGATGGCCGCCTGGGGCTTCGGCCTGTACCGGCGGACCCAGCTCGCCTACGTCGCGCTGCTGGAGGAGCAGGCCGAGGCGTCGGCCGCGCGGGCGACGCTGGCCGAGCGGGCGCGGATCGCCCGCGAGATGCACGACGTGATCGCGCACGCCCTGGCCGTGATCGTCGCCCAGGCCAGAGGCGGCCGGTTCGCGCCCGACCGGGCCACGGACGTGCTGGCCACCGTGGAGGAGACCGGCCGCCGGGCCCTGACGGAGATGCGCGGCCTGGTCGGCGTGCTCCGCACCGACACCGCTCCGCTGGACCCCTCTCCCGGACTGGCCGCCCTGCCCGCCCTGCTGTCCGCGTCGAGCGCGTCCGGCCCCGTCGAGACGGGTACGGCCGGCTCCATCGGCCCGGCCGCCGAGCTCGCCGCCTACCGGGTGGTCCAGGAGGCGCTCACCAATACGCTCAAGCACGCGGGCCCCGCCGCGACGGCCGCCGTGCACCTGGACTGGACGCCTGACGCCCTGGTCGTCACCGTCACCGACGACGGCACGAGCCGCGGGGCGGCGGACGGCCGGGGGAACGGCCTGGCGGGGATGCGCGAGAGGGTGGCGGCCGTGGGCGGCACGCTGGTGGCGGGACCGCGCGAGGAAGGCGGGTTCGCGGTGGTGACCCGCCTGCCGTACCGGAAGGAGAGCTTGTGATCCGGGTGTTCGTCGTGGACGACCAGGACCTCGTCAGGACGGGAACGGTCATGGTGCTTCAGGCGCAACCGGACATGGAGGTCGTGGGCGAGGCCCGCGACGGCGCCGACGCGCTGTCCCGGCTGCGCACCGTGCGGGCCGATGTCGTGCTCATGGACGTGCGCATGCCCCGCATGGACGGCGTGGCCGCCACCCGCGAACTGCTCGCCGGCGCTCCGGAGGCGCCGAAGGTGATCGTGCTGACCACCTTCGATCTGGACGAGTACGCCTTCGCCGCGCTGCGTGCCGGGGCCTCCGGATTCCTGCTCAAGGACGCGCCCGCCGAGGAGATGCTGGCGGCCGTGCGCACCGTGCACGAGGGGGACGCGGTCATCGCGCCCTCCACCACCCGCCGCCTGCTCGACCACGTGGCTCCCACCCTCCCCGCGCCGGGACCCGACCCGCTGACCGCCCGCGAACGCGAAGTCCTGCGCCACATCGCCAGGGGACACACGAACGCGGAGATCGCGGGCCTGCTGTTCCTCTCGGAGGGCACGGTGAAGACACACGTGGGCCGCATCCTGGCCAAACTGGGGCTGCGCGACCGCGTCCAGGCCGTCATCTGGGCCTACGAACACGGCCTGACCCGCCCGCGCTGACGGCCGTCCGGCACCGGCCCGGCGCGGGTGGTGCCCGCGCTGATCGTCAGTTGCCTTGCGTCGGGGAGCCGGATGGGCAGAACTCCGCCTGCAACACGGTCTTGATCGTGTCGAGCGAGTTGTTCCGGCCGTACCGGTCGATGTTCATGTTGGTGGCGATCATGCGCTTGGCGTCCCTGGTGCCCATCGCGAAGGAGAACCCGCCGGTGATGGCGCCGCCGATGCCCCACACCTTCACACCGCACGACAGGTCCCACGAAAAGACGCCGGTGCCGTACGTGGTGGCGGGGATCCACGTGTCCTTCCAGGTGCCGTCCGGCAGCTCGATCCCGGTCTTGACCATGGTGAACATCTCCCGCTGCTGGGCGGGCGGGAGAAGCTTGCCGCGCAGCAGCGCGCCGGCGAATCGGCGCAGATCGCCGAGGGTGGAGACCACACCGCCGGCCGCCCAGCCGGTGGTGGCGCTCTGGTCGGTCACGTCGTAGACCTTGGCGTCGTCTTCCGCGGCGAACAACGTCGAGTAGTGCCGTGGGTGCGAGCCGCGTATCTTCGTCTCCGTGCCGGGCAGGTACGTCCCGGTCAGGCGCAGCGGGCGGACGATCCGCCGCGAGATCTCCTTGGCGAGCGTCCTGCCGGTCACCTTCTCGACGATCATCCCGGCGAGGATGTAGCCGGTGTTGGTGTACACGAAGCCGTCACCCGGCGCCTCGAAGGAGCGCGGATTGCGCAGGCCGATCTTGACGAGCTGCTCGGGCGTGTAGGCGTCGTAGCGGTGCTTGAGCCACGCGGGGCCGGAGAACTTGGCGAACTCCTCCTTGTCGTTGCCGTAGTTGAAGATCCCGCTGGTGTGGTTGAGCAGGTGCCTGATGGTGATCGTGCCGCCGTCGTTGCCGTTGCCCGTGACCAGGCCGGGCAGCCACTTGTCCACGGTGTCGTCGAGGCTCAGCTTCCCTTCTGCCGCCAGTTGCAGGACCACGGTCGCCGTGAACGGCTTGGCGGCGCTGCCGATCCGGAACCGCTCGTGCGGCTGACGCTTGCGGCCGGTGCGGGTGTCGGCCACGCCCGCCGAGCCGAACCACCGCCCGTGACGGTCGCGTACCTCGGCGGTCATGCCGGGCACACCGGCATCGGCCACGGCCCGGTCGAGCGCCTTCTGCACCTGGGTGTGGCCGGGGGCGTCCGCCGCGGCGGGGGCCGCGGTCACGGCCCCCGCCAGCATCACCGTGGCCAGGAGAAGCCCTGCCGTTGAGGGGAGAGATGTGGTCATGTCAATTCCTTCCCGGCGGGCGACACAGATCGCCCGGCTCGCGATAGTACTCATTCAGTGCGAGCCAAAAGCTATCTTGCATTCACAGAATCCGCAACATAAATCCTTGATCTTTTTCCATTTACACAGGCCAACAACGATACGACTTGCAATGAATGTGACGATGAACGCAAGGCGAGAAGAAACCAACTTGCAATGAGATGCCGATGAATGCACGATCAGCTGTCAGCGGGCCCCGTCCGGATGCCGTCGAGCAGGGTGGACAGCACCATCCCGGGGGCGTCTCGGGGTGCGAGCCTGCCGAGTTCGATCGACTCCCACGCGCCATAGACGGCGCCGTTCAGCGACGAGACGATCCACCAGGCGGCCAGGTCGGAGCGGAGCACCCGCGCCCGCTGGCCGCGTTTCACCAGGTCGACGACGAGGTCGTCGAGCGCGTCGAAGCGGGCGTGGAGGGCGTGCTCCTCGTCGAGGCCGCGTTCGCGATGGATGAACTCCAGTTGCGGGCCGAGCGGGATCAGGGCCGTGAGCAACCGGCGCAGCGCGGCCTCGGCCTCCTCGCCCGGCGCCGCCAGCCCCGCGTTCGTGTAGGCGTGTTCGACCCGGTCGACGGCTTCGGTGGCGACCGCGACGAGCAGCGCCCGCCTGGTGGGGTAGAGGCGGTGCAGGGTCGTCCGGCTCACCCCCGCCGCGGTCGCCACCTCGGCCAGCGACGCCGTGGGGTTGGCCAGCAACGCCTGTGTGGCGATCTCTACGAGTGTTCCCGACGATCCGCGCATGGCCGGCTAGCTTAGCAGCACTGCTCTGTTTGAAACGTTGTTGTTTCATATGGAGCATGTGAGTACCATGCGCGGCATGGCTCATCCCCTCCCCCGCCGCACCTTGCTCACCGCCCCGATCGGGCTGCTCGGCGCGGGTTGCGCCCCTGCCCACGAGAAGCGCTCCGATCGGCTGATCGTGGGTGGCCGGGTGTACACGGTGGACCCGCGGCGTCCGTGGGCGGAGGCGGTGGCGATCTCGGGCGACCGGATCCAGGCCGTCGGCTCCCGCGCGGAACTCGACCCTCTGGTGGGTCCGCGTACCGAGATCATCGACGCCGAGGGCGGGTTGGTGCTGCCCGGGTTCCACGACGTGCACTGCCATCCCATCGAGGGCCTGTCCGGGCAGACGGAGGACGACTGCCTGCTCGACTTCGACGCCGACGCGCGTCGGCTCGTCCAGCAGGTACGCGCCTGCGCCGGCCACGGGCGGCACGGCTGGGTCACCGGCTACGGCTTCGACATCACGCGGCTGCACCCCTCCGAGCGGGCTCCCCGCGACCTGCTGGACGCCGCCGTCCCCGACCGGCCGGCGCTGCTGTACGACCAGAACGGCCACGCGGCCTGGCTCAACAGCCGGGCCCTGACCGCGCTCGGCATCGACCGCGACACCCCCGAGGTCGCCGGCGGCCTCATCCTGCGCGGGCCCGGTGGCGAGCCGAACGGCCTGCTGCTGGACAACGCCATGATGGTCTACTCCAACGAGCTGGTGCGGTCACTCCCCTCCGACGAGTACCCGGTGCTGCTGGCCAGCCAGCGCAAGCTGGCCGAGGCCGGCATCACCTCGGTCGCCGACGCCCGCGTCACCTGGCGGGGCCGCCACCATCAGCTCGACCTGTGGCAGCGGGCAGAGCGCGAGGGCAGGCTCGCCGCGCGCACCACGCTCGGGCTGTGGGCCTACCCGGAGCTGGAGGACGATCTCCAGCTCCCCGCCCTGACCGGCGCCTTCCGGCACCGCCCCGGCGGCATGCTCAGCACCGGCGAGGTCAAGATCTGCGCCGACGGCATCACCAGCAATCTCACCGCCGCCCTGCTGGAGCCGTACCTGATCGACACCCCCGTGCCCGGCGACCGCGGCCTGAACTACTTCGACGCCGACCGGCTGGCCCGCTACGTGACGAGGCTGGAGCGGACGGGCTTCACCGTGCACATCCACGCGATCGGCGACCGCGGCATCCGCGAGGCGCTCGACGCCGTCGAGACGGCCCGCCGGGCGAACGGCGACCTCGGGGCCCGCCACCGGATCACCCACATCGAGTACCCCCACCCCGACGACCTGCCGCGCTTCGCCCGGCTCGGCGTCGTCGCCGACTTCCAGACCTCGGCGCCCGGCATCGACGTGCCCGCCTACCGCCGCGGCGACGAACCGGTCCTCGGGCCCGAGCGCACCGGGCGGCTCCAGCCCATCCGCGCCCTCATGAACAACGGCGCCACCGTCACGCTGAGCAGCGACTTCAACGTCGGCGCGCTCTCCCCGCTGCCCAACATCGCCGCGTCCCTACGCATCGGCCCGCACGCCGTACCGAGCCTCGGGCATGCCATCCGCGCCTACACCCTCAACGCCGCCTACGCCCTGCGCCAAGAGCGGTTCACCGGGTCCATCGAGCCGGGCAAGCTCGCCGACCTCGTCATCCTCGACCGTGACCTCTTCGCCCGTCCGGCCGGGGAAATCGAGCAGGCCACCGTTCGCCACACCCTGCTCGGGGGCCGTCACACCTTCGGACCGGCCGGCGAGGGGCACGCGCCCCGGTTCACCGGATAGGACGGCCTGCCCACGGGGGCGCGGTCAGCGGAAGCGGTCGGCGTTCTCGATGACCCAGTCGTCGTAGGTGCGCGGCGGGCGTCCGATGAGGTCGCGGACCGAGGGCCGCTGGTCGAGGGTCCACTGGGTCAGTTCGGCCAGTCGCGTGCCGTACTCCTCAAGGGCGTACAGCGTCACGTCGATTCCGCTGTCGGGCCAGCCGTCGCGGTGCCAGCCGGCGCGGCCCTCCTCGGGGGTCACCTCGGCGACGTCGATGGCCCGGCCGATGGCCTTGGCGATGCTGTCCACCCGTGAGCGGGTGCTGAGCGGCACGCCGACCGCCTCGACGACCGTTCCCACATGGTCGCCGGTGCGCAGGACCGCCAGGGCGACGGCGGCGAGATCGTCCTCGTGGATGAACGGGTAGTGGCCCATGCCCAGGAAGGGCTCACGGACGGCCCGGCCGGCGGGGATGGTTCGCGGCCAGTCCGATCCGGTGGCCGGGTAGGTGCCCTCCATCATGGCGCCCATCACGGCCGAGGGACGGATGTGCGTCCATTCCATCCCCGAGCACTCGACGGCCTTTTCGATGGCCAGCCAGAACCAGGTTTCGGGGGGATGGTCGGCTTCGTACTCGGGCCCGTGAGAGGACAGCACCGCGATGCGGCGGACACCGGCGGCGAGCGCCAGGTCCAGCGCGTCCCGCACGGTCGAGGGGTGGGCGCCGGCGAGGAAGACGCCGTCGACGTCGTCGAAGGCGGCGGCGTGTTCGCGCGGCCGGGTAATGGAGCCCTCGACCATCTCGGCCCCGGCCGGCCAGCCGTCCAGGAGACCGCTCTCCGCGAGCACCCGTACCCGGACACCCGTGGCGAGCAGCTGACGCGCCAGGCTCCTGCCGATGATCCCGGTCGGGCTGCTGCCCGCTTCCTTGCGCGCGGCGACCACGGTCAGCAACACCCGCTCGACTTCACCCATCACAAAATCTCCCAGTCGGCTCGACGGAGATCTTGCGCCATCCCGGGGTCGTTCAACCACCGGGGAAGGGTGCGGATCTGCCCGCAAACTATCACCATCGGCGCCTTGGCCGTCAATCTCCTTGAGCAGGGCATACCGCGTATGCATACTAAGTACTCATGCCAGTCAGACACGGGCTGCTCGCGCTCCTCGGCAGGGGGCCGCGGCACGGCTACCAGCTGCGGGTCGAGTTCGAGGCGTCCACAGGGGCGACCTGGCCGCTCAACATCGGCCAGGTCTACACGACGCTGTCCCGCCTGGAGCGCGACGGCTTGGTCGAGGCGGGCGAGGCGGATGCGCAGGGCCGGGTCGTCTACACGATCACCGCGGCCGGTCAGGAGGAGGTGGCGCGCTGGTTCAGCACCCCCGTCATCCCGTCCGACCGGCCGCGGGACGAGCTGGTCATCAAGCTGGCCGTGGCCGTCGCGGCCAAGCAGGGGGACGTCGCCGAGGTCATCAACACACAGCGGACGGCGACCATGCGCACCCTTCAGCAGCTGACCAGGGCCAAGCGGGCCGCCACGGGCGGCGCGGCCCAGCGGCTCGTGCTCGAATCCATGATCTTCCAGGCTGAGGCCGAGCAACGGTGGCTGGACCACTGCGAGGCCGTTCTCGAGGAGGAAAGATGACGTTTGTACGGCTGGCCGAGGTGGCCAGGGTCCATGGCGAAGGGGCGACGGCCGTACACGCGCTGAAGGGTGTGAGCCTCGCGGTCGACGAGGGAGAGCTCGTCGCGGTCATGGGCCCGTCCGGGTCCGGCAAGTCGACCCTGCTCAACCTCGCGGGCGCGCTGGACCGGCCCTCGTCGGGGACGGTGTACCTCGGCGAGCAGGACCTGTCCGCCGTGCGCGACCTGGCGGCACTGCGGCGCCGCCGCGTCGGCTACGTCTTCCAGGACCTCAACCTGATCACGTCGCTGACCGCGGCGGAGAACGTGATGCTGCCGCGCGAGCTCGACGGCGTGCGCCCCGGCCCGGCCAGGAAGGAGGCCATGGCGGTGCTGGCCGAGATCGGCACGGCGGACGTGGCGGACCGCTTCCCCGAGGAGCTGTCCGGTGGCCAGCGCCAGCGGGTCGCGATCGCCCGTGCGCTGGTGGGTGAGCGGCGTTTGCTGCTGGCCGACGAACCGACCGGCGCGCTCGACACGCCCACCGGCGACGAGATCATGCGGCTCTTACGGGCCCGCTGCGACGCGGGCGCGGCGGTCCTGCTGGTCACCCATGAGCCGCGCTACGCCGCCTGGGCCGATCGGGTGGTGTTCCTGCGCGATGGGATGATCACCGACACCACGGACACGTCGCTGGTGAGTGCCCGATGAGCGCCGGACTGGTCGCGCTGCGCCTCGCCCGCCGGAACGTGCGGCGATCCCGGGGCCGGAGCACGCTCATCATGACGATGATCGGCTTACCCGTCCTGGTGATCGCGGCGGTGCTCACCCTCATCGAGACCGTGACGATCAATCCGCGCGAGGAACTGGTGGCCGAGCTCGGCGCGGCCGACGCCCGCCTCGTCCAGGCACCGAAGGGCATGGTGCTGCGGCAGCAGCCGGACGGGATGAGCTGGAGCACGGGAGACGACGCGGCGGCCACTCCCGGGCTCGGCTCCGCCGAGGTCGCGGCCCTGCTCGGACCGGACACCCGGCTGCTCCCGTTCGGCGAGGGCGTGCTCCGGCTGGGCGCCGGACGCATCGACGCGCTGGAGATCGACCTGCGCGACCCCCTCACCAGCGGGATGATGACCCTGAACGAGGGCAGGCTGCCCGCGGGCGCCCACGAGGTCGTGGTGACACCCGCGCTCGGCCTGCGCCCCGGCGGCCTCCTGCGGCCACCCGGCGCGGCGCCCCTGACAGTGGTGGGCGTGGTCGAGCACCCGCACCGGCCCACGCTTCGCAAGGTCGTGGGCCTGGATCTGCCGCTGGCGTCCATGGATGATCTGTGGACTCCATACGAGTACGGCGCCGGCTGGCTCGCCGACACCGCGAAGCCCGTGTCATGGACCGATGCGCCCGCGCTGAACCAGGCCGGCCTGTACGTCACCGCCCCCGCCATCATCCCCGGCTCCGCGTCCTACTCCCCCGGAGTCCAGTACACGGTCGGGCTCGGCGCCATGGTGATCATGGTGGTGCTGGAGACTGTACTGCTGGCCGGGCCCGCCTTCGCGGTCGGGCTCAGGAGACGGCGTCGGGAACTGGCCGAGATCGCCGCCCAAGGCGGCTCGGCCGGGCACCTGCGGACGATCGTGCTGGCCGACGGGCTGGTCCTCGGCGGCGCGGCCACCATCGTGGGGAGCGTGCTGGGCGTCGGAGCCGGACTGCTCGGCGCCCAGGTCGTGGCGCGCTGGGGCGGGCAGGCCGGCCCGGTCGACGTGCCGTGGACGCCGGTGCTGGGTGTGGCCGCGCTGGGCCTGTTCGCCGGGATCGTGGCGGCGCTGGTGCCAGCCGTACAGGCGGCTCGTCAGGACCCCGCGAGCGTGCTGGCCGGCCGCGCGCCCGCGGTGGCCGATCGGCGCGGATGGCCTGTGCTGGGGGTCGTTCTGGTGCTGGTCGGGCTGGGGGCGACCGTGGTGGCGCGGCGCCAGCCTGGCCCGGTGTGGGTGTGGGCCGCCGCGGTGCTGGTCATGATCGGCCTGGTGGTGCTGACTCCCTGGCTGGTGCGCTTCACGGGCCGGGTGGCCCCTCGGCTGCGGCTTCCGCTGCGGGTTTCCGTCCGCGACGCGGTCCGCCATCGATCCCGTACGGCGAGCGCCGTGGCGGCCGTCATGGCGGTCACGGCCGCGGTCGTCGCCGTGGGCATCGGCACGCAGAGCGAATTCGTGGACCGGCGCAACGCCTACACCTCGGCGCGACCGACCGGCACGCTGGCGATCTGGGGCGGCACCATGGCCGACGGGACCTGGACCAGGCTTCGCGCGGAAGCGGTCCGGCGGTTGCCGGGCGTGCCGCTGACCGCCGGCTATCAGGCGAACGACGCCCAGGGCCGCCGCTACGCGCTGCGGTACACGGTGCGATGGAACGGCACGCGCACGCGGCGCACGGCGGCCATCGGAGACCAGGCCCTGCTCAGGCTCCTGCAAGGGCGCCACGATCCGCGGGCGGCCGCGGCGCTGGCGAGCGGTAAGGCCGTGGTGTTCGACGCGGCGGCGGTGCGCGACGGCAAGCTGGCGCTACGGGCGGGTTCGACATCGGGTCCCCCGCGCAAACTCGAGGTGCCGGCGGTGCTGGCCACACCCGCCGCCGAGCACCAGGGTGGCGCCCTGCTGCCGCGTGCCCTCGTCGAGCAGGCCGGTTTCACCACGGTGGAGCGCCAGCTCTACGCCATGTACCGGCCGTCGGCCGACTCCACGCTGGGGCGCGATCTCGCCAAGGTGACCCCCCGGGTGACCGTCGCCTCCGAGGACGGCTTCCGCAATGTGCCCTCCCCCAGCTTGTGGGGATGGCTTGCGGGCGCTCTCGTCCTCGTCGTCGGTGGCACGCTGGCCGCCACGCGCCTGGCGGCCGCCGACATGCGGCCAGAACGCTCGACGATGATGGCCATCGGCGCGCCGCCGGGGACGTTGCGGATGGTCGTGGCCGGCCAGGCCCTCTACATCTCCGGGCTGGGCGCGCTGGTGGGGCTGGGCGCGGGAACGGTGACGGGCGTGGCGCTGAGCCGGCCGATGACGACGTACGGCGCCGGAGATCCCGCCACGATCGCCCTGCCGTGGCCGTTCTTGATCGCCGTGGTGGTGGGCCTGCCCGTTCTGGCGACGGCGGCGGCACTGATCACCCGGACCAGACTGCCCCTGGCCCCCCGGATCCCCTGACCCGACCATTCCATGCCGTGCTGGGCCCGCACCCGCCAGACTGGTGGTGGTCACGGGGACCATCAGTTGAGTTTACGATTCATGTATTGAATATAAGCTCTGACACGACTTGGTGCGATCATGGAGAACGAGACAGGGCGGCGCCGCTACACCTCGCTGCGCCGCGTGACGCAGGCACATCAGACGCGAGCGGAGATCGCCGACGCCGCGCGCAGGCTGTTCCTGTCCCAGGGGTGGGCGGCGACCACCGTGCGGGACGTCGCCCGGGAGGCGGGGGTCTCCGTTCCGACCGTGTACGCGGCCTACCAGAACAAGGCGGGGCTGGTCTGGGCGCTGGCCGATGCCGCGGACATGGCCGCGGGGCTGCCCCAGACGCTCGATGAGCTGGAGGCCACGACCGACCCCCGAAAACACCTGGCCACGATGGCCGGCTACGATCGGCGTCTTTTCGAGCGCGCGGGCGATCTGATCGCGCTGATGCGGGACGCTGGCCGTACCGAGCCCGATTTCGCGGACTTCTATCTGCGGGGCCGGCGGCAGGTCGGCGAGTACCGCACCCAGGTGTTCTCCTCCTGGCCGGACGGCGCGCTCCGCCCCGGGCTCGACGTCCCGACCGCCGTCGACATCTACGCCGCCCTGTGCAACATCGACGTCTACACCACCCTTCACATCGAACGCTCCTGGTCGCCCGACCGGATCGAGAGCTGGTGGGGTGAGGCGCTGGCCCGCGAACTACTGAACCCTTCGGCCGGCACCCCATGAGATCCAACGTCGCGACCCGGCGGGCTCGGCGGGTTCGGTGAATCGCAGCATGTTGCCGGACGGGTCGAGGAAGGCACAGTCCCTGGTCCCGTCGGGCCGGTTGATCGGTTCTTGCATCACTTCGGCGCCCGCGGCCTCGATGTGCACGAAGGTGGCGTCGCAGTTGTCGGTCGCGAAGGTCAGACCGCCCAGCGATCCCGTGCCGGGTGCCGTGAGGTGGATCCGGACGTGCGGCTGCGCGGGCGGGGTGACGCTCACCCATCGCATCCCCTCGTGCGCGACGTCCTCGCCGGCCGCGAAGCCGAGCACGTCCCGGTAGAAGCCGAGCGCCTCATCGACGTCGTGGACGGCTAGAGCACAGGAGGCCAGCCGGAGGTCCGGGCCGGTCACCGCCGCTCCTTGTCGCTCGCGGTGAGGACGACGATGTCGAGGTCGCGCAGCCGTTCCGGATCGGTGTCGATGACGATACGGGTGATCTTCCCGCCGCTGACGGTGAACGCGAACACGGCCTTCGGCCGGCCGAGATGGAACCAGGCCGCCGCCGCGACGCCGTCGACCAGAGCGAGCCGGGCGGCCTCGGCCCGTCCGGCGAAGAAGGTCGCCACCGCGTGGCTGCCGCGGACCTCGCCGACCACGACATCCGGATCGAGGATCTCCAGCAGGGCGGCGAAGTCCCCGTTGCGGGAGGCGGACAGGAAGGCGGCGACGATCTCCCGCTTCGGCGACCGCGCGGCGTCGGAGGCGTCGGCCGCTCCTTGCAACCGGCGCCGGGCGCGGCTGGCGAGCTGCCGGGCCGCCGCCGGGGAACGTTCGATGATCTCCCCGATCTCGCCGAACGACACCGCGAACACGTCGTGCAGGACGAACGCGAGCCGCTCGGCGGGTGTCAGCGTGTCCAGCACCACCATCAGCGCGGCACCGACCGAGTCCGCCAGCAGCGCCTCCTCCTCCGGGCCGGACCGGCCGGTCGGATGCATGCCCGCGTGCGTACCCGGGTGGAGGCTCGTCCGCGGTGCGGCCGGTTCGGGCGGCAGCACGCCGGCCGGCTCCTCGCGCCGGTTGCGGCGTGCCTCGAGCATGTTCAGGCAGACGCGGGCGGTGATCGTGGTCAGCCAGCCGGCCGGGTTCTCCAGGTCGCCGGTGCCGGCGCGGCTGACCCGCAGCCAGGTCTCCTGAACCGCGTCCTCGGCCTCGCCGGGTGAGCCGAGCATCCGGTAGGCCAGCGCGTGCAGGCGGTCCTTGTGCTCGGTGAACCGCTCGCTCAGCCAGTTCTGCTCGGCCATCTGTCACATTCCTCCGTTTCGCCGGTCATACCTATTGACCGGCGAACGCACGCCGATGTGACGTCCCCGGGCGAGACATAGGGAGATATGCCATGAAAGCGCACGTCAGCTCCATCCTTCTCGGCGTCCGGGATATGGACCGGGCCAAGCGGTTCTACACCGAGGGGCTCGGCTGGAAGATCAAGGACGACTACGGCATCTCGGTGTTCTTCGCATCGGATGGAGCCTCGCCCGTCGGCTTCTACGGCCGCGAAGGCCTGGCCGGCCAGGTGGGCACGAGCGCGGAAGGCAGCGGTTTCAGCGGGCTGGTGCTGACTTATGTCGTCCGTAGCGAGGCACGGGTGGACGAGATCATCGCCGAGGCTCAGAAGGCCGGCGCCACGATACTCAAGCCGGCCGGCGCCCTGCCCTGGGGCGGCTACGGCGGCGTGTTCGCCGACCCGGACGGCTACATCTGGAGCCTCGGCTACAGCGCCCACGGAACGGACCAGCCCTACGCGGAGTAGCCGGCAAGCCCGGGTGTCCCCTCGGAGGTGGGTTCGTTCGTCGAGCCGGGTTCACCGGGCCGAAGGCCGACAGGGTGCGTGCGGCGTTCGGCCCGGTCGGCCGGGTGGAACTGCTGCGGCGCAGGGCGCTGACGCGGATGCTCAAGATGCCGGTGATCTCCCGGTTGTTCGTGCCGTGGCAGCGCAGGGTGGCGTTCACGAAGGAGATGGACTTCGCCCATCCCGCGCCCGCCTGAAAGGCATGGGCCACGGTGGTGTCCCCGTGGCGGCCGCTCGTTCGTCGCCTGGACAGCGGGAATCCCCGAACGTCGACGACAACAGATGAGACACCTCTATGAACATGTTCCTGTGGATCGTGCAGGCGGTCCTCGCCGCCATGTTCGCCATGTCCGGCCTGGAGAAACTCCTCCGGCTCAAGGACAAGCTGACCGGCAAGTACCCGTGGGCGCGGATGTTCTCCCAGACGGCCGTGCGGGCCATCGGCGTGGCGGAACTGCTGGGCGCGATCGGGCTGATCGTGCCGGCCGCCGTCGGGATCGCACCCGTCCTGACGCCGATCGCCGCGACCGGGCTGGCGATCATGATGGCTCTGGCCGGGGCCATGCACCTGCGCAGGAAGGAGCCGGCCGGGCTGAGGGCCACGGCCGTCCTGCTCGTGCTCTGCGTGCTCGTCGCCTGGGGGCGGTTCGGCCCCTACGGCTGGTGAACGTACCCCATAAGGACGGATGGACGAACATGACGCAAGCGAACCAACCGCCGCTGCAGATGCGGCGGAACGGATTGGACCCGGCGGATGAGCTGGCCCGGGCCCGCGACGATGAGGGCGTGGTCCGGGTGGAGACGCCCTGGGGCCTGCCCGGGTACCTGGTCTGCCGCCACGAGGACGTCCGCCGGGTCCTTGCGGATTCGGAGCGGTTCAGCAGCGCCCTGACCCCGCTTCGCGGAGCCGGCGCCCTTGACCCCGGCGAGGTGGCCAGGATGCGCGCGGGGCAACTGATCGGGCTGGACCCGCCGGAACATACGCGGCTGCGCCGGATGCTCACCCCCGAGTTCACGGTACGGCGGATGCGCCGGCTCGAACCGCGGATCGTCGAGATCGTCCAGGCGGCTCTGGACGATCTGGAGCAGGCGGGCAAGCCGGCCGATCTGGTGGCGCACTTCGCGCTGCCGGTGCCGTCCTTGGTGATCTGCGAGCTGCTGGGCGTGCCGTACGCCGACCGCGCCGCGTTCCAGGATCGTTCCGTGCGCCAGCTGGACACCTCCCTGCCGGCGGAGGAACTGGCCGCGGTGCGGCGGGAGGAGCGTGCGTACCTGGCCGGCCTGGTCGCCCAGGCACAGGCCGATCCGGGCGAGGACATGCTCGGCATGCTGGTACGCGAGCACGGCGACGAGCTCAGCACCGACGAGCTCATCGGCGTCGCCGGGCAGCTGCTGCTGGCCGGGCACGAGACGACCTCGAACATGCTCGGACTGGGCGTCCTGGCCCTGCTGCGCCATCCGGACCAGCTCGCGATGATCCGTGACGACCCGGCGCGGATCGAGCCCGCCGTCGAGGAGCTGCTGCGGTGGCTGTCCATCTCCCAGTCCCCTCCGCCCCGCACCACGACGACCGAGGTGGAGATCGCCGGGCAGGTCATCCCGGCGGGCGCGCTGGTGATCTGCTCGCTGCCCGCCGCCAACCGCGACCACGCGTTCGTCGCCGAGCCGGACCGGCTCGACGTCACCAGGGAGTCCGCCGGTCATGTCGCGTTCGGCCACGGGGTGCACCACTGTCTCGGCGCGCCGCTGGCGCGCATGGAGATGCGCATCGCCCTGCCCGCCCTGCTGCGGCGCTTCCCCGGCCTCGCTCTCGCCGACCCCTTCGAGCAGACGAGCTTCCGGACCTTCAGCGTCGCGTTCGGCCTGAACGCGCTACGGGTGACCTGGTGAGGAGGTAAGGCCGACGCGACCCGACCCGAGCCGTCAGCCTCTGGGAGCACGGGCTGGACAAGACCGGCCCATCAGCAGCATTATTTATTTACGGAACCGTCTCGTAAATATATTGGAGGTTCGATGGACGCGGACGTCCTGGTAGTCGGAGCCGGACCGGTGGGGCTCGCGCTGGCGTGCGGGCTGCTCCAGCACGGCGTCTCGGTACGTGTCATCGACAGGGCCGCGCTCCCGGCCACCACCTCCCGGGCGAACTTCGTACACGCGAGAGGCTCGGAAGTGCTGGACCGGCTGGACGCCCTCGACGGCCTGGCGCAGGAGTCGGTACGGGCGATGACGATCACCACCTACGCCGGCGACCGGCCGATGATGCGCATCCGGTTCGGCGACCCCGGGCTGGGCACCGCCGCCCCGCCCATGGTGATCTCCCAGGCGCGGGTCGAGGCGCGGTTGCGTGAGCGGCTGGCCGATCTCGGCGTCCGGCCGGAATGGGGCAACGGCCTGGTCGAGGCCCACCAGGACGGCACCGGCGTCACCGCGGTGCTGGCCGACGGCTCCACCGTCCGGGCCGGCTGGATGGTGGGCTGCGACGGCACCGGCAGTGCGGTGCGCAAGCTGGCCGGCATCGGCTTTCCCGGGGTGAAGGTCAGCGAACGGTTCCTGCTCGTCGACGGCCACCTCGACGAGCCGGCGCTGGACCGGTCGGGCACCAGCGGCTGGGTGCACGCCGATGGCATGCTGGGCGCCATGCCGATGCCGGGCGGCCTGTGGCGGCTGATCGCGTACGACGCCGCCTTCCAGGATGACAAGCCCGGCGAGGAGCAGATCGCCGAGCGCATGCGGCGTATCCTCCCCGCGCGGACCGGCCTGTCCGGCCTGAACCTGGGAGAGGTCACCTGGGCGTCGCTGTTCAGCGTGCACCGGCGGCTGGCCGACGCCTACCGCGCCGGACGCGTCCTGCTGGCCGGGGACGCCGCGCACGTGCACGCCCCGTTCGGCGGCCAAGGCATGCTCACCGGGCTCGGTGACGCCGAGAACCTCGCCTGGAAGCTCGCCCTCGTCGTTCAGGGCCGGGCCGGGGACGCCCTGCTGGACACCTACCAGGCCGAACGCCGCCCGCTGGCCACCGCGGTGTTGCGCGGCAGCACCGCCGCCACCAAGGTCAACATCGCGGGCAGCCCGCTCGGCCGGCTGCTGCGCGACCAGGTACTGCTGCGCGTCTTCAACCGGGCGTGGATCCAGCGATGGACCACCTACACCACCTCCCAGCTGTGGGTGAGCTACCGGCGCGGCCCGCTCGGCGGCAGGCGCGGCGCCAAGCCCCGCCCCGGTGACCGCGTCGGCGATCTGGCGTGCGAGCGTCCCGACGGCGACCGCACCCGGCTGTACGCCGAGTTGCGAGGCACCTGGGCGGTGCTCGGCGACGGCCCCGGCGCCGAGTCCGCCTTCGAGGCGGCCCGGCGGCGGCTCGGCGACCGCGTCGTCCGGCTCCGCCCCACCGCGCCCGCCGGCGGGCTCGCTCTGCTCATCCGCCCTGACGGCCACCTGGCCTGCAAGGGCGGCTCCACCGAGGTCACCCGCTGGCTGGACGGAGCCCTGGCATGACCGCCACCCGAGGCCGGGGACGTCCGCGCGACCCCGGAACCGACACCGCGATCCTGGCCGCCGCGCTGGAGCTGTTCGTCGAGCGGGGGGTCGAGGGCACCAGCATGGAGCAGGTCGCCAAACGCGCCGGCGTGGGCAAGCTGACCCTCTACCGCCGCTGGAGCAGCAAAGAGGACCTGCTCGCCCAGGCCATCGAGCAGTGGGTGCGCGCCGAGGTGATCCCGTCCGCCGCCGACGTCCACGCCCTGCGGCCGCGTGACATCGTCGAGCGCGTGCTGCCCGCGGCGGCCGAGATGGCGGCGAGCGCGGACTTCCGGGCGCTGGTCGCCCGCATCATGGGCTCGGCGGTGAGTCACCCGCGGCTGATGGCCGTCTACTGGGAGCACTACATCCTGCCCCGCCGCGAGCTGGCCGCCGTGATGCTGCGCCGCGCCCAGCAGGACGGCACCGTGGCCGCCGACGCCGACCTGGACGTGCTGATCGACATGATGGCCGGCGCGGTCACCTACCGCGTCCTGCAGCCCACCCCGCCGGACGCCACCGAGATGCTGCGCTACCTCACCGCGATCTACCGCCAGGCCGGACTGTACCCACCCGCGCGGGACGGCTGATCGCCCGGCCGGCGTGGTCAGTCCTCGATGACCTCCAGGTGGAGTTCGCGGAGGTGATCGGGGTCGGCGATCAGGTTGATCTCGGTGATCCGCCCCCCGGCGATCGTGAAGTCGAACGCCATGCGCGGCTGACCGCCCCCCGACCAGAGGGCCCCGGCGGCCCCGTCGATCAGCGCCAGCCGCGCGCCTTG
Source organism: Nonomuraea sp. NPDC059007 (assembly GCF_042740555.1). Classification (NCBI taxonomy): domain Bacteria; kingdom Bacillati; phylum Actinomycetota; class Actinomycetes; order Streptosporangiales; family Streptosporangiaceae; genus Nonomuraea; species Nonomuraea sp. NPDC059007. The sequence continues at coordinate 21,985 of NZ_JBHYJD010000054.1, forward strand.
GGCACGGCCGCGGAAGGTCCCGGCCACCGCCGTGGCGCCGCGGAGCCGTCCGGACGCGCCCGTCAGCACGGCCGCACGATCGGCGTGCAGCACCACGTCCGGATCGAGCAACGCGATCAACGCGCCGAAGTCGCCGCCCCGTGAGGCCGCGAGGAAGGCGGCGACGATCTCCCTCTGCCGCAGCAGGTCGGCTCCGGACGGCGGATCCGCCCCCTGGACCCGCCGCCTGGCCCTGCTGGCGAGCTTCCTGGCCGCGGCCGGAGAGCGCTCCACGATCGGTGCGATCTCCTCGAACGGCACGGCGAAGACGTCATGCAGGACGAAGGCCAGCCGCTCGGCCGGAGCGAGCATGTCCAGCACCACCCGCATCGCCAGGCCGACCGAGTCGGACACCAGCGCGGCCTGCTCCGGCTCGCTCCCGCCGTCACCGGCCGGGTCCGGGGCGACCGCCTCCCACGGGTCCTCGCGCAGGGTGGCGCGCGAGCGCAGCATGTTCAGCGACACGCGGGCGACGACCGTGGTCAGCCACCCCCGCAGGTTCTCCACCTCGCTGGTGTCGGAACGGCTGAGCCGCAGCCACGCCTCCTGGACGGCGTCGTCGGCCTCGCTCGGCGAACCGAGCAGCTGGTAGGCCACCGTCCGCAGGTGGCGGCGATGCTCCTCGAATCGGCCGGCCAGAAACTCGTCCTCACCCATCGGTCACATTCCTTCGTCGGGTCGTGTCATGTCTATGACCCGCCGGCCTTCGCCGATGTGACCGGCACACACGAGGAGTACGTCATGACTCATGGCATCAAGACCGTCATTCACCCGGTCAAGGATCTCACCGCCGCCAAGGCGATGTTCGGCGCGCTGCTGGGCGTCGAGCCGTACATGGACGAGCCGTATTACGTGGGTTTCTCCGTCAACGGCCAGGACATCGGCCTGGACCCGCAGGGCCACAGGAAGGGGATGTCAGGGCCCGTCGCGTACTGGCACGTCGACGACCTCGAGGCGAGCCTGCGGGCGCTGCTCGACGCGGGGGCGACGACGTCGCAGGAGGTCAAGGACGTCGGCGGGGGCAAGCTGGTCGCTTCGGTGACCGACGCGGACGGCAACGTCATCGGCCTCATCCAGCCCGCCTGAAGCGCCGGCATCCCTTTCGGAGGAAACCATCATGTCCACCCGCGTGTGGCCGCGACGGCTGCTGACGGCCTTCTACTGGTTCGTGGCGTTCACCTTCTTCATGGGCTTCGTCACGAAGTACTGGCCCGGCCCCACGTTCTTCGGGCCGGCGTACTCGGTGAAGTTCGTCGAGTGGGGATACCCGTCCTGGTTCAGGTTCGTGGTCGGGACCATCGAGGGGATCTGCGCTGTTCTGCTGGTCATCCCCCGCCGGCGGTTCAGGTTCGTCGGCGCGACGGCCCTGATCCTCGTCCTCACCGCCGCGACCACGACGCACATCGTGGCCGGCAGCGAGCTCTACGAACGTGTCGCCGCGCCCACCAACCTGGTGATCATGTTCGTCTTCGCCCTGCTCAACTGGCCGGCCGACTGGCGGGATCTGCTGCGCGGGGAACGACCGCCCAGCGTGCCCCAGCGTGCGTGACCCGAGGGTCAGGGCCGGAGGCGGTGGAAGAGCTCGGTCCGGTCGTGGTGATAGTCGAGGTCCTCCTGGTCGTGCGTGACGCCGCGGGCGACGGACTGCTCGAAGTAGGCGGCCTCCCTGCGCAGCTTGTGCCTGATCAGCTGGGCCAGCGCCTCGTCGCCGAGGTCTCCGGCCGTTCCGCCCTCGTCCAGGTACGCGTCGACGAACCGGCGTACCAGGGGAAGCTCGTCTTCTCCCCATTCGGTCGCGGCGGCGGCCAGCTCGTACTCCGGAGCGCCCACGAAGGACTCGTCCCAGTCCAGGACCGCCGTGAGCACGTCTCCATGGGCCAGCGTGTTGCCCGCGTAGTAGTCGCCGTGCAAGGGATGACGGCTCGCGTGCGTACGGTGGAACTCGGTGAGCCAGCGATCCAGATCGGGGTCGTCGAGGCCGCCGTGCCCTCCGGGGCCGTCCTCGGCGCCGAACAGCCCGTACTCCGCGAAGGACCGGACGGGGCGGGGCCCCGGGCGGGCCGTGGACAGGGCGTTGTGCAGGCGGGCCAGCAGACGGGCCGCCTGGTCGGCCTGCTCCGACTCCTGCGGCCAGTTCCCCTGGACAAGCGGCCACAGCGACACCGGCCGTCCTTCCACCCGCGTGACCGTCGCGCCGTCGAACGTGGTCAGCGGTGCGACGGCCTCGGGCATCCGGGTGGCGGCGTGCCGGGCGACCGCGTGACACCACTCCGTCTCCTCGCTGCCGCGCCACTCGGGACCGACGCGTACCACATGGTCCCCGAGCTGGTACGCGGCCGACTCCTCCCCGCCGTGCAGCCGCACCGCCTCCGCATGTCCGTCAACTCCCCACTGCTCCTTGACGGCTCGCCGGACGGTATCGGTCAAAGGGATCACCGCGTAGATCATGTGCCTACTCTACGAACCCCGTGCCTACCACTCGACCAGGAGCCGATCCACGCCGTAGACCACCCGGTCCGTCCGCGTCGGCACCTCCTCGGGGAGCACCGTCAGTCTCAGGGCCGGGAAGCGCCGCGGCAGCGCGGGACAGGCGATGCGCGTCTCCACCCGGGGTGAGCTGCCGGCCGAGGCACTGAAGAGCCGGAAGGGCAGCAGCGGCGTGCGCTCTTGCGCCGAGCGTTGCTGGGCCAGGAAGGCGCCGAGGAGGAGGCCGCCGAGGCCGGCCAGGTAGAGCTCGCCGCCCAGGAGCGCGAACACCAGCACGGACAACCCCGCCGACGACAGCAGCACGCCGACAGGCCGGGGATCGTGATGTCATGAAGAAGGCCAGGCAGACGGTGGCGAGTACGCCTCTTCTCGGTCACCGCCGATCACCCAAGAGACCAGGCACGGTCGCCGCCAGGCCTGACAACTGTTCCAGCCTCCGCGATGTCTCCTCGTCGCCGGGGGTCATCACCATCAGCCGGTGGCCCGTCTCCGTGACGTCGGTGGAAACGAAGTTCAGCTGGAGAAGCCCCACCAGCGGACTCTCAAGGCGTTTCACCTCGTAGTGCTGGAGGAGCACGTCGTGGCGGCTCCACAGTCGCGCGAATTCGTCCGACCGCTCCAGCAACCGCCCGACCACGCTCGAGGCATCCGCTCCCGCCGTCCCGGCACTCGCCGCGGCGCGCATCCTCGCCACCATCCTGGTCGCGACGATGTCGTCGTCGACGTACCGGCTGCGCCAGTCGGGGTCCGTGAAGAACTGCACGGCGCAGTTCCGTTCAGCGGACGGGATCAGGTCCATGTCGGTGAAGAGGTGCCGGTACGCCCGGTTGTACGCCACCACGTCGAACAGCCGCGTTTGCAGGCACGCGGGATAGGGATCCAGCTTGTCCAGCACCGGCTGGAAGGCGGTCAGCAGAGCCGGGTCGCATCCGGCCGGATCGGTGGCCGGTGGCCGTACGCCGGCGAGCCTCCGCAAATGCCGCGTTTCCGCCTCGTCCAGCCGCAACGCCCGGCCGACCGCCTTGAGCACCTGCGTGCTGACGTTGATCGGCCGCCCCTGCTCCAGCCAGGTGTACCACGTGACCCCCACCCCTGCGAGCACCGCGACCTCCTCGCGCCGCAGCCCCGGCGTGCGACGCCGCCCGGTGGCCGGAAGTCCTACCCTGCCGGGACTCAGCCGCTCGCGCCGGGTGCGGAGGAAATCGCCGAGCTCACGCCGGGCGCTCGGGGAGATCGTGTCGGTCATGACTCCATACTGCTGCACCCACGGTCGCCCATCCAGGTTCGGCTGATACCCCCATAACCAGGCTTCTGGTACCCGGATCAGCGACCACGCAGCATCGACCCGTGACCACAACCTCGACACCAACGACCCGATCCCGGCCACGGACGCTCGGGCTTCCCGGGCTCCTCGCCACCCTCTCCGCTCTGCTCCTCTCGGTGGTCAGCTTCGCCGCCGCGGGCATCGCCGTACCCGATATCGGAGCGTCACTGCACGCCTCCCCTGCCGAGCAATCGCTCGTCGTCTCGGTGTACTCGCTCGGCTTCGCGGTGCCGATGGTCCTCGGCGGGCGCCTCGGTGACCTGTACGGGCGCCGCCGCCTGTTCCTTCTCGGCATGGCCGGTTTCACCCTCTTCTCGCTGATGGCGGCCCTCTCCCCCACCGTCATCGTCCTGATCGCCGCGCGCGCCCTCACCGGCGTCTCCGCGGCGGCGATGGTCCCCCAGGTGCTCGCGACGATCACCGCGTCGACGCAGGGCCGCGAACGCGCCAGGGCGGTCGCGTTGTTCGGAGCCACCGCGGGAGGCGCGACGGCGATCGGGCAGATCCTCGGCGGAGTGCTGCTCTTCGGCTCCGGCTGGCGCATGGTCTTCGCGGTGAGTGTCGTCATGGGCGTCCTCGCGTTTCTCGCCGCCCTGCGCTGGGTGCCGGCCACCAGCTCTCCCGGCCACCACTCGCTCGACCTGATCGGCACCGTGCTGCTGGGCTCCGCCCTCGTCTCGTTGCTCGTCCCGCTGTCCCAGGGCGCCGCGCTCGGCTGGCCCGCCTGGTGCTGGGCGCTGCTCGCCGCCGTCCCCGTCCTGTTCGCGGCGTTCTGGAGACGGCAGCTCCGGCTGCACCGCGGCGACCGCCTCCCGCTGGTCCCGCCACCCCTGTTCCGCCTGGGTTCCTACCGCGTCGGACTCGTGATGGCCCTCATGCTCCAGTCGGCTTTCGGCGCGTTCACCTTCCTCTACGCCGTCACCACACAGACCGGGCTGGGCTGGACCCCGATGCACGCCGCTCTCGTGCTGCTTCCGTACGCCCTGTGCTTCTTCGTCGTCTCCGTCTGGTCCGGGAAGCTCGCCCCGCGCTTCGGGTTCCGCCGACTGCTGATCATCGGCGGCGTCATCCAGGCGGCGCTGCTTGCGGTCACCGCGGCTTCGGTGTTCCTGCAGGGCACCGGCCTGAACTCCTGGACTCTCGCCGCGTCCCTGGTCGGCGTCGGCATCGGGCAAGCGTTCATGTTCGGCCCCCTCGTCGGCGCGATGATCGCCGACGTCCCGCCTGCTTCCGCCGGGGCCGCGTCGGGAGCGCTCCAGACGACACAACAAGCCGCGATGGGCCTCGGCGTCGCCGTGGCCGGCGGGCTACTCGCCGCGGCTACTGCCGGATCAGCGGCACCCGCCGGTGCCACCTACACCACCGCACTCGCCGTGTGCATGATCGTGCAAGCCGCCTTCGCCGTCGCCTTCGCACTCTGCGCCCTCGCCCTCCCCCGCCGCTGATCCCCGGGCACGGGCTGGCCTTCCACCGTTGGCGGGTGTGTTACGCACCCTGAAGTGCGTACTTCCCAGCAGGATGTTACTCACCAATAGTGGTGCAGGGCGCCGATGGACACCCCCGACACGAGACGGAGGCCCCAGCATGTTCTCCACCTCACTTCCCGGCGGCACGTGGACCCTCGGCGACCTGACCGTCACCCGGTTCGGCTACGGCGCCATGCAGCTCGCCGGCCCCGGCGTCATGGGACCGCCCGCCGCGACATCGTCCGCGCACGGCCGAAGGCATGCGCCGCGAGATTTCGGCGGGCGAGTGGTAGTCACGCATTTCTCGTGGCCGGTGGTTGAGTTCTGATGCCATGGCGTCGAGCTGGGCCTGTGTGAATGTGCGGAGGTCGGTGTTCTTCGGGACGTACTGCCGAAGGAGACCGAATGAAGATGATTTCGCGTGCGACCCTGCCGAACGGCATGCCCAGAGGGGACGATGTCAGCGTGAACAGACGCAGGGGCGGCTTGCGGATCTCGCTCGCCGTGCTGGCCACCATCGCCCTGGGTACTCTGGTGGTTTTCGTGTGGCGTGCCTGGAAACCGGCCGCCGATGTCAACCTCGCGGACGTCGTCGCCGTGACGCTGGCCGCCGCCAGCGCCGTGGCAGCGCTGGTCGCCTTCGCTCGACGTTCCGATGGTGAAACCTTCCCGACCGATGCCGCGGTGGACAGCGCCGCCCGGGCGCTGGCCATTCTGGTGGATCGGCAGTGGCAGGACGAAGCCCGGCACCGCCTACTGAATGACCCCGACCCGATTCCGGTGCTCTGGCGGCTGTCCACCGATGAGACGCTGATGAGCCACCCCCGCCTGGTCACCGCCGAGGCGGAACCGGACTTCACCGGCCGCAGCGACGACATCGAGCGCCTGGCCAAGGCGTTCCAGGCTCTGGCCCGGCGCCGGCTGGTCATCACCGGCGCGGCGGGGATGGGCAAGACCACCCTGGCGGTGCAACTGCTGCTCCACCTGCTATCCGTCCGCGAGGCCGACAAGGCCCGCGCCGCCCCCGGGGAAATTGTGCCGGTGCCGGTGCTCCTCCCAGTCTCCGGCTGGGACCTCGACGTCCACCCCCACCTGCAGGACTGGCTCGCCGTTCGACTGGTCCAGGACTACCCGGCGCTGGCCGCCCCCGAGTTCGGCCCCGGCGCCGCAGCCGCGCTCGTGAACGGCGGTCACATCCTGCCCGTCCTGGACGGCTTGGACGAGATTCCCGACGATGCCCGCGCTCGGGTCATCGCCGCGCTCAACGCCTCACTGTCCGCCCGCGACCAGCTCATTCTCACCAGCCGTAGCGCCGAGTTCGCCACCGCCGTCAGTGCTGCAGGCCGGCCACTCACCGCCGCCGTGATCATCATCCCCCAGCTTCTCACCCCCGCTGACGCCGCCGGTTACCTGCGCTCCTGCCTGCCCGACGCCTTGCCGGACGCCTGGGAGCCGGTCTTGACGGCCCTGACCGCCGGTCCCGCACCGGCCGGCCTGGCCAGGATGGCAACCACCCCGCTGGGCCTGTGGCTGATCCGCACCGTCTACGTCACCCCTGACGCCGACCCTGCCCCGTTGACGGGCCCTCTGGGCAGCGACTACCACGCACTACGCTCCCACTTATTCGACCGCCTCATCCCCAAACTCATCGAAACTCGCCTGCCCAGCAGTAATCCCGCCGAGCATTTCCGGCCTCGCCGCCATTACGACCCCGGCCAAGTGGCCCAGTGGCTCGGCTACCTCGCGCATCACCTGGACAAGACCGGCACTCGTGAGCTCGACTGGTCGCACCTTCGCAAGTCGGTGCGGGGACCGCTACACGGGGTCCGAATAGCGGTCGGGATATGCGGTGGCCTTGTGTTCGGGTTCGGATTCGGCTTCGAGTTCTCCCTTAAAGTCGGGCTCATACTGATGATCCCGGGCGGTGTCTTAGGAGGACTTCTCTTCGGGCTCAGTGAGGAACTCCACCCGGAACCCACCCACGCCAATCTGCGAATTCGCGGGCGCATCGGCCGGTTCGCCCGCGAATTCCGCCTCGCGCTCAGGCTCACGGCCGTGGTCGGGATCGTGATCGCGCTTGCGGTCGCGTTCATAGTGGGCCCGGCGGCGGCGCTGACCGTCGCACTCGTCTATCCGATCGTCACAGGACTCGCGTTCGGGTACACCGGCTTGATCGCAGAGCCCTCGGCCACCGCCCGCGCAAGTACCCCCTCATCCACGCTCAACGGCGACCTGAAGATGACGGGAGCACATACCCTCGCGGTCGGGCTCACTGTGGGGATAACGTTCGGGCTCACTTTCGGGCCGGCGGCGGGTTTCGGAGCCGCGATCGCGTTTGGGCTCACCGGCGGTCTCGGCACTTCACTCAAGATCCCAGTTCCGCGACGGCAGGGATTCATCGTCACAGTGCCGTTCGGATTCAGAGAACTCGGTACGGCTGCGGTGACCTACCTCACCACGATAGCCATGCTCCGGGCCAAGCGGCGTCTGCCTCGACGGCTGATGAGATTCCTTGACGACGCCCATCGACTAGGACTACTGCGTACTGTCGGGCCGGTTTACCAGTTCCGGCACGCCGAACTGCACGACCGCCTCTCCGCCCCCTACACAGGGTGGACGTTTCTGACCAGCCACGCCCGGGCGTTGGTCGCCATCGATCGCGATCCGGACCTGCTGAGCCGCGACATCGCCGACCGGCTGGGGCTCAGCGAGCGGGCGGTGCAGGCCATCGTGGCCGACCTGCAGCAGGCCGGCTATGTGGAGGTGGTGCGCCGCGGCAGCAGCAACCACTACACCCTGGTCCCGGACCGCTACCTGCGCCACCCCGATCCGCAGGACATCCCGATCCGGCGGCTCATCGAGCTGTTCGACGTCCCCAAGGCGTGACACAGGGCGCCGGACACGGCACCTTGCTCGTCTCCAGACGCGCACGATGCGGGTGGCTCTCCTCATGGCGCTGGACGTGAGTAGGAGTGGGATCACACCTGAAGACCAGGAGAAAGGCAGCAGCGCCACCCGGCGCGGTTCTACGAGGTGGCTGAGCGGGCGCACGATCGAGATCGGCCCCGCCACAACCTGCCTGAGCCGGCCACGACAGGCGCAGACGGTGCCCGCTCTGCCTGCCCCGCGGACCCGATAAGCGTTGGTCGTTGTCCCGGTGGAACAGGGGCACAGCCTGGGCGGCATGGTGAATGGCTGTGGCATCCCGGTCACCGGTGTCTCAAAGAATCATCGGGGTTCAGCGACACGTTCTCGGGCTTCCGTGATCTTCTGGCAAGCTCGCGGGATGCTCAAGCTCACCGATTTCATCATCGACTGCCCGGACACCATGGCGCTGGCGGCCTTCTACTCCGAGGTGACAGGCCGCCCGATCAAGGAACGCAGCCACGAGGACTGGGCCGGTATCCAGTTCGGTGAGATCGAGCTGGCCTTCATCCGGGTGGACGACTACCGCGCCCCGCAGTGGCCCGACACCGAGCACCCCAAGCAGTTCCACCTCGATTTCGAAGTGGACGACATCGAATCCGAGCAGCGCCGCGTGCTCGAGCTTGGCGCGACGTTGCGGCAGGACTTCATCGGCCCCGAGGGCTACGGCTGGCGGATCTACACCGACCCGATCGGCCACCCCTTCTGCCTGTGCCGCAACAAGGGTGTCACCTGGACCGACCAGGGGCCGACCTGGCCCAAGCACGACTAAGACCTGACTCGACGCGAGGTCAGCGGCCGAGCGATGCGGTGGCCGGCCTCATGGCGGACCTGGGCGCTCTCCTCGATCGTGCGGGCGGTCGGCGCCACGCCATGGCCGCCTCCCCCTGCCGCCGTGTGGCGGCGCGGCTGCGACCCGCCCGCTTCACCATCGAGGCACCCCTGCAACTGACCATCCCCGCGGACCTGGACCGGGTGAGCCGATCCTCACCGATCGGGGACGGCGTCGCCGTCGAGCATGGCTTGAACGGCCGGCCCCGCCCACGTCACGATCGCATCGTGACCGGCCGAGGCGATCGGTTCGACGCGCACGGCGTACCTGGCCACCGCCAGCCCCATCAGCTGGGCGGTGATGAGCGCGCCGCGCATCGCCGCGTCGGGGCCTTCGAGCCGGTCGGCGACCTGCGCCGTGAACTCCTTGTCGATGAACTCGCGCAACATCTGCGCCGACGGATCCTGGCTGCCCGCGGACATGGTCAGCGTCAGGATCGGCTCCAGGCTCGCGCTGGCGTCCCACACCTGCAGGAAGCGCCGGACCAGTTCGGCGCCGACGCCGCCGACGCCATGGGCGAGCAGTTCGGCGACCGGCTCGCGGGGGCTGTCGGGCGCCTCGAGTACGGCGGCGAACAGCTTGTCCTTGCCCCCGAAGAAGTAGCTGATCATGGACGGATCCACGCCGGCGTCGGCGGCGATGGCCCGTACGGTGGCGCGATCGTAGCCGTCGCCGGCGAATCGCACGCGTGCCGCCGCCAAGATCTTGTGGCGGCTCTTCTCCCCGCTGCGCCATCGGCCTGATCGTCCGCTCATGACGTGATTCTACATTTTCTCCAACACCCGTTGAAGTATGCGTGCCATGACGCTAGATTCTCCAACGGGTGATGAAGAATGGATGTACTGATTGCCGGCGGCGGCCTCAGCGGGCTGACCATGGCGGCTCTCCTCGGCCGGTACGGCCTGGCATGCCTGGTGGTGGAGAGCGCACGGGACGTACCCCGGGCGCCGCGAAACCACCGGCTCAACCCGCGCACCATGGCGGTGCTGCGAGGCGCGGGGCTGGAACGGCCGGTCCGCGCCATCGAGCTCGGATACGACAGCGGCGGCCTGATCATGGCCGACACGCTCACCGGTAGGGCGGGCACCCGCCTGCCCTCACCGTGGCAACCCGTCCCTCCACAGGTCAGCGAGGTGCCGGTGTGCGTCTGCAACGAGCGCGACCTGGAGACGGTCATGCGTACCCAGGCACGCGAGCGTGGCGCCGAGCTACGCCTGGGCGCCACGCTGACCGGCTTCGAAGTGCGCACGGACCAGGTCACCGGCGTCCTGCGGGACGGTACGACGATCGAGGCCCGCTACCTGATCGCGGCCGGCGGCCCGCCCCTCAGGGACGCGGCCGGGGTGCCCGCACACGGACCGGACAACCTCGGCCGCCAGCTCACCATCAGCTTCCGCGCCGACCTCGACCTGCGCGACGGCTACCTGCTCGGCAGCGTGAACGGCTTGCTGCTGCCGGAGGAGCCCGGCGTGTTCGGGCTCACCGTAGCGATGACCGACCTCACGCCGGAGCGGTGCGTGGAGCTGATCAGGACCGCGGCCGGGCACCCGGACCTGCCCGTCGAGCTGGTCGATCGCACCCCGCTGGAGATCTCGGCGCGGATCGCCGACCGGTTCGTGCGCGGGCGCGTGCTGCTGGCGGGCAAGTCCGCGTACAGCTCGCCGCCCACGCCCGGATTGATGGGCAACGCCCGTATCCAGGACGCCCACAACCTCGCCTGGAAGCTCGCGCTCGTCCTGTCGGGCCAGGCGGGACCGGCCCTGCTCGACTCCTACGACACCGAGCGCCGGCCGCTGGCGGAACTGACCGTGCGTGACGCGCTGAGCAGACTCCCCGCGCACATGGCCGCGCCCGCCGAACCACTGCCCGTCGATCGCCTGACGTTCGAACTGGGTTTCCGGTACGGCGACGGCGACCGCTTCGAAGATCCACGCACGCCCTCGCTGCTGCCGGGCGGCATGATCCCCCACTTCGACCTGTCGGCCCGATCCTTCGTCCTCCTGGCCGGGAGCGACGAACAACGCTGGCGCGCGGCCGCCGAACCGCTCGGCATCGAGGTCCGGCCGGGCGGCACCGGACCTGAGGCGCTGCTCGTCCGGCCCGACGGATTCGTCGCCTGGCGTTCGGCCGACCCTGACCATCTCGCGGAGGCGCTGGACCGTCTCCTGCACAGAGAAAGGCTCTGACATGAACCAACGGCTACGGGTACTCATCGCGGGCGCCGGCCTGGGCGGGCTCTGCCTGGCGCAGGGCCTGCGCCGGGCCGGCGTCGACGTGCTGGTCTTCGAACGCGACGCCGGCCCGTACAGCCGGGCCCAGGGGCATCGCGTGCACCTCGATCAGCGCGGCGAGGACGCCCTGCGCGCCTGCCTGCCCGAGCACCTCTTCGATCTGTACGAGGCCACCCGTGGCCAGCCCAGCGAACGCCTGATGCTGATCGACGCCGAAGGCGAACACCTGCGGGAGATCCCCGTTCCCCCGCTGCCCGACGCCACCTCGATCATCAAGAAGGGCAGCGCGGTCAGCAGATCCACCCTGCGCGAGATCCTGCTCGCCGGCCTGGACGACGTCGTGCGGTACGGCAAGGCGCTCACCCACTACGACCACGACGTACGGGCCTGGTTCGCCGACGGCACCCACGAGAGCGGTGACGTCCTCGTCGGCGCCGACGGGATCGGCTCCGCCGTACGCCGGCAGCGCCTTCCCCAGGCACGGATCGACGACCTGAACATCCGCTGGATCGGCGGCAAGACCCCCGTCACCGCCGGCATCGAACACTCACTGCCGGACGGGCTGCACAACGCCTTCGCCGCCGTCACCGGCATGGACCCCGCCATGATGATCGGCTACATGCGCTTCGGGAACCCGCCCCCGGCCATGGCCGAACGCCTGGCACCCGGCCTTCGCCTCACCGACACCGAGGACTTCGTCATGTGGGCGATCACCGTACAGCGCGATCGGCTGACCGCCGCGGACGCCGCCCTGCCCGCCTCCGGCCTGCACCGGCGGGCCCTGGAGCTCACCACGTCCGCGCACCCCGCCATGCGCCGCGTCGTCGAACAGGCCTGGCCCGAGCACACCTTCCACCTGTCGATCGGCACCTCGGTCCCCGTCCCCACATGGGACAGCGACCACGTCACCCTGCTCGGTGACGCGATCCACGCCATGCCGCCCTCCCGCGCCTCCGGCGCGAACACCGCGCTCAGCGACGCCGCCGACCTGGCCCGCCACCTGATCGACGCCCGGCAGGGCCACAGCAGCCTGCCGGAGGCGATCGGCGCGTACGAACACATCATGATCGAACGCGGCTTCGCCGCCGTGGAGTCCTCGACACGGGCGATCGACGCCTTCGCCCGGAAGATCATCCGATGACCACCGTCGGCGACGCCGCGCACGCCATGTCACCGATCGGCGGATTCGGCGTCAACCTCGCCATCCAGGACGCCGTCGCCACCGCCAACCTGCTCACCGGACCCCTCCTTCACGCCCAGGCGCACGCCACCCCGATTCCCAGCACCGCGGTGGAACGCAGAAGACGCCTTCCTGCCGCCGCGGCCCAGCCGCTGCAGCGGCTGACCCAGCGCTTCGGCGTCGAACCCGCCATGAGGGGCAACCGGCTCCGGCACCCCGTCGCGGGCTCACGCACCGTCCGTAAGACGATGGCCTACATGATCGGCATCGGCCTGAGGGCGTCGCCTGCTGAAGGAAACACGGGACCTCTTGATCACCCCCTCGTGTGCGCTGTAGGCATGGAGAAAGGATGAGGAGAGAAGGGCCCCATGCGTGAGATCAGCACATCCATCGACATTCAGGCATTACCCGAACAGGTCTGGGAGGTGCTCGTCGACTTCGACGGCTACAAGACGTGGAACCCCTTCATCCGTGAGGGCTCGGGTCAGGCCACCGTGGGAGCCACGCTGACCCTGCGCATGTATCCCGAGAGCGGAAAGCCGATGACCTTCCGCCCCAAGGTGCTCGCCGCCGAACCTGGTCGCACGCTCCGCTGGCTCGGGCGGCTCATCATCCCGGGCATCTTCGACGGCGCCCACGAGTTCACCCTGACCGCGACGGAGACCGGAACCCACCTCGTCCAACGCGAGACCTTCAGCGGCATCCTGGTGCCCTTCCTCGGAAAGACGATCGCGGGCACCGAGCGGAACTTCGTACGCCTGAATGAAGCGCTGAAGCAGCGCGTGGAGAGCTGACGCGAGCCGCGACTGCTCCGCGGGGAGTAGCGGAAACCCACTCCCACGGGACGACGACCATGGTCGGCGCACCGTGACATGGTCATCGTCCTGAGGCGCGACGGCACGGAGGCGAGAGATGACCAACAGGCGGACGGTGAGAACCTGGATCCGTGATCACGGATCCGCGCTGAACACCCTGAACTTCGAGGCTCCCCTGGACGATCTCGAACCGCTCCGGGACGTCGTGGGCGACGCGCGGGTGGTGGCCTTGGGCGAAAGCTCCCATCACATCCGGGAGTTCTACCAGGTACGCCATCGCATGCTGCGCTTCCTGGTCGAACGTTGCGGTTTCCAGGTGTACGCCCTGGAGGCCCCCTTCACCCAGGGACAGATCCTCGAGAAGTGGGTCCGGGGCGGCCCGGGGACGGTGGAACAGGTCGCCGAGACCGGCATCGCCATGTCCCTGGGGCAATGCCGGCAGATGTACGAGGTGCTGACCTGGATGCGGCAGCGGAACGAGAAGCCCGGAGGGCCGTCGCTGCGATGTGCCGGGACCGACCTGCCCGGCGCCTTCGGATCGCCCCTGCCCGCGCTCGAAGCGCTCGCCGGCTACCTGAGCCGGGCCTGTCCCGGCGCGCTCCCCGCCCTGGAGACAGCCTTCAAGGTGACACGGAGCTTCCACGACCCGGTCACCATGCGAGCCTTCGCCCGCTACCAGGAACTCGGCCCCGGCGAGCGCGACACGTTGACCAGCGCGTTGAGCGAGCTGACGGCCGTCATGCGCCGGCTGACCTTCGTCCAGCGGAGCCGCGGCCACGGGGCCGAGCACCAGACAGCGCTGTGGCACCTTCGCGGCGCCTGGTACCTGGATCAGCTCCATCGCGCCACCGCCACCGGGGAGAGCTTCGAGGTCGCGTCGACGTTCCGCGACGTCTACATGGCGGAGTCCGTCCTGCGGCTCCTGGACGGCGACGGGTCCGGCCAACGCGTCGTGCTGGCCGCGCACAACTGGCACATCCAGCGGACTCCCGCGGCCGAGGACGGCGAGAGCCCGCTGCTGCCGGCCGGAGCCCACCTCGCCGCCGCTCTGGGAGACGACTACCGCGCCATCGGCGTGACCTCGAGCCACGGCCGTACCACCACCGTGGGCGAACCGACGCCGGAACGCCCCGAGGGCACCTGGTACGACGCGCCGCTCCCGCCGCCCACCGGCCACAGCATCGAAGCGGCGTTCCCCACCGACGCGCTCTGGACTCTCGCGAACCTGCGCGCGGCCCGGTCCCAGGTCGAGGACGCGGAAGCCGTCCGGCAGTCCCGCATGGCCGACTATTTCCTGAACCTGCCGGTGTTCGACGCGTTCGACGCCATCGCCCACGTCTCGCACACGACCGGCTCCGACTACGTGACTGATCCTGGCGCCGGTGGAGTCCGTTAGAGGTGATGTCACGACGGCACCACCCTGCGCGACGGCGGCCCCGCATCCACCCATGCCTACCGGCGACCGGGCAGATTCACCGCGACCGTCACCGTCACCGACGACGAGAACTGCTCGACCGCCCTGATCTTCACCGGAACCTCGGTGCGCTGCAACGGCTCCTCCCGGGCCCGAGCCTCCCAGACCGTCAGGGTCCGGCCGGCTAGCTGAGCAGGCCCCGCCGATAGCCCTCGCCGACGGCGGCGGCGCGGTCGCGGACGCCGAGCTTGTCGTAGATGTGCAGCAGGTGGGTCTTGATGCTGGCCTCGCTGATGAAGAGTTTGGCGGCCGCCTGGCGGTTGGAGGCGCCGTCCGCGACGAGGGCGAGGACCTGGAGTTCGCGGTCGGTGAGGGCGGCCTTGACCGGCCGGCGTACCTGGCCCATCAGGCGGCCGGCGACCGACGGCGACAGGACCGGCTCACCCGCGGCGGCGGCACGTACGGCACGCAGGAGTTCGTCGGTGGGGGCGTCCTTGAGGAGGTAGCCGGTGGCGCCGGCTTCGATGGCGGGCAGGACGTCGGAGTCGCCGTCGAAGGTGGTCAGGACGAGGACCTTGATGTGGGGATGGGAGTGGCGCAGGGCGGTGATGGCGCTGACGCCGTCCATTTCGGGCATGCGCAGGTCCATGAGGACGATGTCGACCTCGAGTACGGCGGCGCGGTCGATGCCTTCGCGGCCGTTGGCGGCCTCGCCGGCGACGTGGATGTCGGGCTCGGCTTCGAAGGCGGCGCGCAGGCCGTCGCGGACGATCGGGTGGTCATCGACGATGAGGAGGCGGATCATCGGGGGTTTCCTTGGAGTGCGGGAACGGTGGCGCTGACGGCGGTGCCCTCGCCGGGCGTGCTCTCGATTTCGAGGGTGCCGCCGACGCCGCGCAGGCGTTGTCTCATGCTGCTGAGGCCGAATCCCTTGCCGCTGGGGTTGTGGATGCCGGTGCCGTCGTCGCGGATGTCGAGCAGGACGACGGCACCGGTGTAGGAGAGGGTGAGGCCGGCGCGGGTGGCGCCCGCGTGCTTGGCGACGTTGGCGAGAGCTTCCTGGGCGACGCGGAACAGGGTGACCTCGATGGCGGGGCTGAGGGGGACGCGGTCGCCGGTCACCTCGACGTGGAGATCGACGCCGGTGGTCTGGGTCCAGTTGCGGGCCAGGGTGGCCATGGCCTCGGGAAGGTGGGCGTCCTCGAGCTGGTGGGGCTGCAGGGCGGCGACGGAGCGACGGGCCTCGGTCAGGCTTTCCCTGGCGAGGTCGAGCGCGAGTTCGACGTGGGTGTCGGAGTCCTCGACGCGCTGGGCGGCGCGTAGCTGGGTGATGATGCCGGTGAGGCCCTGGGCGAGGGTGTCGTGGATTTCGCGGGCCATGCGCTGGCGTTCGTCGAGGATGCCGGCCTGGTGGGCTTGGGTGAGGAGCTGGGCGTGGAGGTCGGCGTTCTCCTCCAGGGCGGTCTGGAGGTCGCTGACCGCCTTTCGATATTTGCGCTGCCGCTCCTCGATCCTGATGCCCGCGATCTGGCCGCCGCCGATGGCGACGGTCTGCACGGCGATGATCGCCAGGTGGAAGGAGACGAGCTGGATGGTGGCCTGGGTCCAGTCGAGCGACGAGCCGTACAGGACGAAGGAGGTGGCGGCGACGGCGGCGAAGGTCCACTTGGAGGGGGCGAAGTGGCCGGCGAGGAAGAAGCCGGAGATGCAGTAGATGATGAAGATGGGGTCGTGGAAGGTCAGGAGCGCGGCGGTGGCCAGCACGCCGGCGAAGTGAACGGTGACGAAGCTCCTGCGCCGGCGTACGGCGGCGGGCAGAAGGGTGTGGGCGCCGAGAATCCAGGCGAGGGCCAGGGCGGCGAGCGCGAGGGTGCGGAGGATCCCACCCTCGGGCCGCTCGGGTGAGGCGAGGCTGATGACCAGGGCAGCGGCGAGGGTGAGAAAGGGGACGATCTCGACAATGCGCTCGAAGCGTCGTTCCCAGGTGGAGAGCGGGAAGGGGTCGTTCATCCGGGACGTGGCCCTCCTCTGGGGTACGGATGGGGTTTTAGCTGGTCGTGACGGTCGAGGATGAGCTTAGGCGCATGGGGATGAGGATGGCGTAGCCGTACAGGAGCAGCCCCAGGGCGATCATGAAGATGATCGTGGGCCATTGCCAGATCGGCGGGAGATGAAGGGCGAGGAACCACCCGGGATCCCCGATGCCGAAGATCTTCATGATCAGCGGCACGATGCCCTGGGGGAACAGGGGCAGCCAGGCGATGGTGTAGCTGACCGTGACGCCGATGCGGTGCTGGATCGGGAGGTCCGCGGTGGTCGGTTTGCCGGCCTGGGGTGACGGGCCGTGCTTCATGAGGTTGAGCAGATCGATCCCGTGGTTCTCGAGTCTGCGGTACGCGATCCTGCCGAGGCCCCAGGCGCTGAGGGCGCCGGTCAGCACGCCGGTGGCGATGCCGGCCCAGGGGTGCAGGAGGATGGCGCCGGCCGCGGGCAGGGCGGTGGCGGGAACCGCGAGGAGCACGAGCCAGGCGAGGCTGGTTTCGGCGGTTTCGTCAGCGCCGGTGCTGAGCGGGTTGCCGCCGCGCTTGTGCGGGTCGGTGCCGGGGACGAGCGAGGTGACGGCGAGCAGGACGATGACCCCGGCGCCGCCGCCGAGCAGGGCGGGGAGCAGACCGAGGACCCACGGCCAGGCCCAGCTCAGGCCGCTGACGAGGGTGCCGGCCAGGGAGAGGAGCACGGCGGCGGGGCCGACGATGAGGAGCCAGGCCAGCTGGCGCCCGCGCACGTCGGCGCGTTCCGCGCCGGGGGTCATGAGGGTGAGCCAGAGGGCGGTCCCGTCGGCGCCGTAGAGGTTGGCCGAGGACGCGGCGGCCATCACGATCGCGATGAGCCCCATGAAGGGCACCATGATCCAGACGTCGAGGGCCAGGAGCAGGACGGGGGTGACGACGGCGAAGGAGAAGGCGGTGGCGAGCAGCTGGATGCGGACGAGGTCACGCCACCAGGCGCGCAGTTCCTTGGCGGCCGTGATGCGGGCGCCACCGGTGCTGGGGAGGGGGCGAGGCGTGCCCCGGCGGGGCGGTACGCCGCCGCGTGCGGCCGAGACGACACGCCGCGACAGCAGGCCGGCCCATGCGGCCAGGAGGAGGGCGATCACGCCGGCGCCGGCGACGAGGATGACGAGGGCCAGGGGCCACGGGGCTTCGATGGCGGCCACGCCCCATCCGGAGGGCAGGACGCGGACGAGGACCTCGGACCAGGCGGCGGTGGCGTCGGCGCCGCCCACAGCCGCGACGGGCGCCCAGCCGTTGCTGCACAGGGCGATCGCGGTGCCGGTCACGATGCCGACGGCGGCCGCGGTGGCGCGGGACCTGACGAACAGGCCGATGAGCGCCACGATGACGCGGGAGATCATCACCATGGTGACGAGCGTGGTGACCGCCGCCACCAGGCCGATGAGCACTCCGGCCGGGCCGAAGCGCCAGCCGTACACGGGCAGGGACAGCAGGGCGATGAGATTGATGGCGGGTGCGGGGCCCGCGAAGGCTCCGGCGAGCAGCGCCGCCGCGATCCGGCCCGGCGTGGCCGGGAGCATGGAGAAGTATTCGGGGCGGAGGGCCTCGTTGCCGCCCCCGATGAAGATGGGGCCGAAGATCCAGCCGCCGAGCCAGACGGCCAGGGTGACGGGCAGGTAGGCGGGCCACAGGACGGCGACGGCGATGGTGCCGAGGGCCAGGATCAGCCCGGCCGAGACGCCGGTGTACAGGTTGGTGGCGGCGTCGCCGCGCAGGGAGTTGCGCATGAGTGCCAGCCGCATGCGGACCATGTGCTGTGCCAGGGCGGCCAGGCCGGGAGTACCGGCCGGGCTGAGGGTCAGGCCGTGAGCCATGCCAGCCCCTCCGTTCCTCCGGCGCGGGCGCCGACGAGCTCGACGAAGGCATCCTCCAGGGTTGCGGAGCCGCGTACCTCCGCCAGCGGCCCGGCGGCTACGACACGGCCGTCGGAGATGACGCCGACGTGGTCGCAGAGCTGCTCGACGAGGGCCATGACGTGGCTGGAGATGATCACGGAGCCGCCGTTGCCCGCGAACCTTCGCAGGATGGCCTTGATCGTGGCCGCGGAGACGGGATCGACCGCCTCGAAGGGCTCGTCCAGGACGAGCAGGCGGGGCGCGTGCAGGAGGGCGACGGCCAGCCCGATCTTCTTGCGCATGCCGGTGGAGTACTCGATGACCAGAGTCCGCTCCGCGGAGTCGAGTTCGAAGATCTGGAGGAGCTCGTCGGTACGCTCGGCGACGACGGCGGGCCGCATGCCGCGCAGCAGGCCGAGGTAGGTGAGGACCTCGCGGCCGGTGAGCCGCTCCGGCATGGCGTTGCCGTCGGGCAGCACGCCGATCAGTTCCTTGGCACGGACGGTGTCGCGCCAGACGTCGACGCCGAAGATCTCGGCGCTGCCGGCGTCGGGGCGGAGCAGGCCGACCGCCATGGCCAGGGTGGTGGTCTTGCCGGCGCCGTTGGGGCCGACCAGGCCGTAGAAGGATCCGGCGGGGACGGTGAGGTGGATGTCGTCGACGGCCACGTGGTCACCGAAGGCTTTACGGAGTCCGGTGGTGCGGAGGGCGGGCTCCTGGTGTGTTGGCATGCCTTGAGAATCGCGCGGGTAGCGGGGGTGGCGGATCGTCCGGCCGGAGAGCGGAGCGGTGGATTCCGGCATCAACCGATCGGTTGATGCGGAGCCCGCCCCTTGCCCGGCCGCGTTTCCCTCCACCATCCTCGATGGGTGATCTGGTGGCTGTCCTTCCGGGCCAGGCGCGGAGACCCGGCGGCGATCCGTGAGTTGTGGCGGCGCTGGCGCACGGGTGGCGATCCGGCGATCTGGGAAGTGCTGCGGCGTACGGGCCTGATCGACGACGAACTGGTGCTCTCGGTGCTTCAGGGCATCCCCGCCGTACGCGCCACCGCGCTGGAGACGATCATCGCCCGGGGCGACCAGAACGTGATCGACAGGCTGTTCCACCCCGACTGGCGCGACCCGGACGCGGCGCTCGCGCTGCTGCGCGAACTGACGGCGCGCGACCTGGCGCCCCATGGCGACGCACACCTCGCCAAGGTACGGCTGGCGGTCGGCGACCGGGACGGCTTCCTGGAGGTCGGCGAGTCCGTGACCACGCCCGTCCCCGGGCTCCTGTGGCCCGACCCGATCATCGCCGGGCATCTCCGGCAGCTCGAACTGGAGGACTGGTTCCTCCGCCAGAGCCTCCGCCGCGACGATGCGGACTTCGCACCCTTCGCCAAGATGCTGAAGCGTCCCATGCCCATCGACCTCGTGGAAGCCGCCCGGCGCAGCGAACACCAGCCGACCGCCGACCTGGCCCGGGATCGGTGCCGCACCGCCCGCGGGGGCGAGCTCGCGGCCCTGTGGTCCCAGGCGCTGCGCGGCGGAGAACCCTGGCCGGCGTTGTTCGGCAACCACACCCGGCTCGACGCCGAGGCGAGCGGATACGGCTGGCGACTGTGGCTGGCCGCCCCCACCCGGGAGCTGTCCGCCCACCTGCTGCGGCACGGAAGCGAGGTCACCGACCCGGCCTTGGACGACACGAGCGTGGCCGGTGACACGGACCTGCTCATCGAGGTTCTCCTGTCCCCCCGCCTGCCACGCGCGATCCGCGTGCTCATCGAGCGCTCCCCCACGCTCCGCGGCCACATGGTCCACGACCTGCTGAGCGGCCGCCTGGACGCCCTGGACACCGAGCGGCTGGCGGCCGGCTACCGGCATCCGCCGCTGCGCGAACCGATCCGCGCGGCCTTGCGTGAGGCCCGCGGCCTGGACGTTCTCGCGATCGTCAACCCGGCGTCACCGGAGGACCGGTACTTCGTCGCCGACGCCTTCCTCGGGTGGGAGGACTGGGCGAGCCTGCGCGACTACCTGCTCACCTGGCCCTTCCTCGACGTCCTCCAGTACGGGCCCCGGCTGGCCCGCCACCACCCGCCCGAGCTCTCCGCCCTGAGGCCGGCCCTCGATGCCGACCGCGCGATGATCCGCTACGCCCGCGTGACCAGATCGCCCCGGATCAAGCCCATCCTGCGATGCTCGCTGGCCGGCATGACCGGCGATGATCTGGCGGTGGTGCGCTGGATCCAGAAGAGCGCGAAGAGCAACCCGAAGCTCTGTCTCCTGGCCCAGGTGATCGAATCCTGCCTCACCCGGCGAAGAAGGTCTGGAGGTGACGGTTGACCGGGTCCGGGCAGTCCAGCTGGGGGGCGTGGCCGCAGCCGTCCAGGATCACGAGCTGGTCGTTCGGGAGCAGGTCGGCGAACCGGTGGGCGCGCTCGACAGGCTGGACGGTGTCCTGCCTGCCCCACAGGACCAGGGCCGGAGTCCTGGTGGCGGGGAGAGCGCGTTCGGTCGGTGCCCAGTCGAGGCGGCGTTCCAGCAGGTAGGTGGCGCGGATGTTGTCATGGAAGGTCATCGGCGCCCACCACTCGTCCACCAGCTGATCGGTGACGCGGCCCTTGTTGACCATCATGCCCTCGGCCAGGCCCCGCACCGTGGACTTGCCGGTGGACAGCTTGACGGCCAGCTCGCCGACCACGGGGATCTTCAGGGACTCCCACATCAGGGTGCCCCGCAGGTCCAGGCCGGTGGCGTCCAGCAGGGCGAGCTTGGTGACGCGCTCGGGATGACGCTGCGCGAAGGCCAGGGCCCAGCCGCCGCTCCAGGAGTTGCCGGCCAGCGCGGCCCGCCGTACACCGACACTGTCCATGAACGCGCCGACGGCGGCGACCATGGAGTCCAGGTCGTAGGCGAAGTCCGGGTCCTTCACCCGGGTGTAGCCCTGGCCGGGCAGGTCGGCCACGTAGACCGTGTGGTCGCGGGCCAGCACGTCGAGCTGGTCCTTCCAGCCGATGACCGAGGTGCCGCCGGGCGAGAGCAGGATCACCGGCGTGCCGGATCCGGCCTGGACGTAGTGGAAGCGGGCGATGGGAGTGTCGGCCGTAGCGTGAGCCGACTTGGGCCAGGTAGGGCGAGCGGAAGGACCGTCCGTCCTCGGCGGGCTGCCAGCCGTAGGCGCCGAACAGCAGCGCGGCCACCAGCAGCGCCGGCACGGCCGCGAGCCGGCGGCGCCGGCGTGCCGGTCGGGCGGCGGCGGTCTGCGGTGCGTTCTCAAGGCCAACCATGGTGATCTCCGGCGTGGTCGGGGAATCGTTCATGCGTCTGGACGGACTGGCGTGCCGCCCTGTGACAGGCACGGCAGGTGAATTGGCTCACGCGGCAGGTGAGCTCTTCTCACCAGCGCCGGCCGCGCCGCCACTGACGACGGGCCTCCGGCTCGTGAACCGCCACGCCTGCCCCGGTGAAGCCCGCGCACCTCCCCGGGCGGCGTGGTGTGCTCCCATCGGCCCGTCCGGCGGGACCACGGTCTTGTCGGACCCGCCTGTCAAGATCGCCCGTATGAGCACGCAACCCCCCACGTCCGCGAGAGCGGACGTGCACGTGAGCCATCATCAGATGCTGGTGAACGACGACACGGGTGCCGGCCATCCGTCCCACGTCCCCAATGGGCTGACGGCGTCCTCCCCCGGAGCGGCGGTGATCCTCACCGGCGTACACACCGGAGTCGTGGACGTCACGGTTCAACTCGCCGACGCGCCCCCTGCCACGACGGCGCGGGGGTGGGACGAGGTGGAGAACGTGGAGCTGATCAGTTTCACGGGCGAGACACGGTTGCGGGGACTCATGGGCCACCTGCCGCAGGCGCTCCCCAACCTCACCCCGCATGGTCCCGGACGCTACGGCATGCGTGTGCACGCGCGCGGCCGTGACATCGATCCCTGCGCCGTGCCGAACGTGCCGTTCGAGTTCTACCTGGTCACGATCTGGCCCATCGAAGTGGGGCCGAAGGCGTGCGCCAAGCTCGGCGTGGGCGTCGCGGAAGAACTGGGGCTTCCGGACAAGTCCGCCGAGATCAGGCGCTGGGCCCAGGAGCACGCATGGCCGGAAAACGAAGCGGGGCGCATCATCAGGAACATCGTCGTACCCCCTCTGCCACCCACGCCCGTCCAGGGCTCCGCGCGGGCGGCCGAGCATCGGCTGCGGATCGTCAACCCCTACCAGGAGCCCGCCGCCGGACCGGCGCTGCCGGAGGGCCTGGTCGCCGCCGCTCCGGACGCGGTGGTCATCAGGACGCTCAAGAACCGGGGCGCGGTGGGGGTTCACGTGCGGTGGGATGCGTCCAGGCCCCGCGAGCCCATCTCCTCCAGGTGGGAGGAGACGGAGGAGATCGAGTTCGTCACCACGACCGGCATCATGCAGATCGAGGGCATGCACACCCGCGACGAAACGCCGTCCCCCAACCTGACCTACCAGGGCACCGGACGCTACGGCCTGCGCGTCCACGGGCGGGCGCGGCCCGGCGCTGGACTGTCGAACCGGCCCGGCGAGTCGTACCTGCTTGTGGTGTGGCCGATCGCGCTCGGAGTCTGAAAACGACGCTGATCAGTGCTGGTGGGATGGTGGCTGGATCCCGGCTCTGAACTGGGGGCAGTCCTCAAGCGACGGGCCATGGTGGCGCTACTTCAGGTGGCCGAGATATCGCCGGGCGCGGCCATCCGGGTGTCCACGATGTCCTGCCAGTTCTCGGTCCGCGACAGCAGCGCCGCGATCTCGTCGATCGCCATCAGCCCGCTCTGCCGCCACAGTTGGATCAACGCCACCCGGTACACCTGCGCGGTGTCGTGGAACCGCTCCCGCGCGGCGGCCGCGAACTCGGCCGGCGCGTCGAAGCCGGTGTCCGCGGCGTCGGCATAGCTGATCAGCGTGCTGAAGACGGGTGTGGGGTCGTCGGCCACCCGGCAGCCGTGGCGCGCGAGAAAGGCGCGCGTCCCCGCCTGCAGGGCCGCGGGCAGACCTTCTCGCCGGTACGCCCCGCTTGGGACTGGAACACCGGACCGCGCACTGCGCGCTACCCACCCACCCGCACAGCGGTGACGGGGCGGCCCGCGGGGCGCGATAGTGACGGGCATGGAGTTCGAGTTCGTGACGCGGCGGCCGGCGGGGGTGCTGGAGCCGTTCGTGGAGTCGGTGTGGTTCGCCCGGGGGCGGATGACGTACCCGCGCGAGCGGATCGCGCCGACGGGATCCACGGTCGCGGTGCTCGTCCTCGGGTCCCCGATCGTGCAGACGCCGCGCAACGGCGACGGCCCGGCGTTCGTGGCGACGGAGGGCTGGCTGGCCGGGCCGCATGACCAGCCGGTGATCAATGCCCCGACCGCCGAGACGCTCGCCGTCGGTGTGGTGTCGTCGCCGGTGGGCTGCCGCGCGCTGTTCGGCGTCGATCCCGCTCCGCTGCGCGGGCGGGTCGTGGACCTGATGACGGTCTGGCCGCCCGCCCGTGCGCTGCGCGCCGCACTGCTCACCCGCCCGGACCCCGCCGCCTGCCTCGATTCCGTGGAGGCCACGCTGCGCGCCGGCCTCTCGCCGGCACCCGGATGGCGACGATGTACGGCCGCCGTCGCCGCGCTGGAGGCCGATCCGCGACGGCGCATCTCCGGCCTGGCCGCCGAGCTCGGCATCACCCCCGCCCATCTGGACCGGGAGTTCGTGCGCGTCATCGGCCTGACCCCGCGCTCCCTCGCGCGCATCCTCCGCCTGCGGCGGCTCCTGAAGGGTGTGGACGTGCACTCCGACCTGAACTGGACCGGGCTGGCCGCCGAATGGGGGTGGTTCGATCAGAGCCACTTCATCAGGGACTTCAAGCGGCACAGCGGGGTGACGCCGTCCGCGTACGTGCTCGCCCAGCGCGGCGCGTACGCCACCGGGCAGAACGAGCCGGGGTTCGTCCCCGAGATGTGAATTCCGTACAAGTCACCTTCCGCTCCCAGCGGCACACTATGGGCCATGAAACGGGCATTCGCCGTCGACGCCGTCATCGACCGGCCGGCACGGGACGTGTGGCAGATCCTGACCGACTGGGAACGGGCTCCCCGATGGATGACCGGCGTGGAGTCGATGCGCGCCGAGTCGGGCACCCGCATCGGCTCGACGATCATCTTCAACGCCCGCGGCAAGACCCGCACCAGCGAGATCGCCGATCTGGACGAGGGGCGATCGATCACACTCGTGACCATCCAGGGCGGAGTCACCGCCCGATACGTCTACCGCCTGGAGCCGCTCGACGACGACGCGCGTACCCGCGCCCACCTGACCGCCGACCTCGCCACGACCGGATTCCCCTGGACGCTGTTCGCCCCCTTGATCCGCATGGCCGTACGCCGCACCGACGCCGGCCAGCTCCACGCCCTGCGCGCGACCGCGGAGAACGCACAGGCGTAGCGATAATCTTCGGATGCTGCGATTACTGGTGACGTTCCTGGCGGTGACCCTTCTTCTCAGTGGCGGCAACTTCCTCAGCGGACGGCTCAGCTTCGATGACCACGCCGCCAGTGCCGTCTGGATCTGGCGGACCAGCGGCGCGGCGGAGATCTGGCGGAACGGCTTCGTCCCGATGGAAAGCCTGAGCCAGATGTCGCGGGAGGTGGAGGAGCGGATCGCCCGTGATGAGGAGTACGGCTTCGCCGTGACCGGCCCGCTCCCCGTGACCCCGGAGGAGGCGCGGATCCGCTGGGACGACGGCTCCACCCTGCGGGTCCCCGTGATCAGTGCCCGCCGGGCGCTGGCCGCCCTGTCTCCCTTCGCCGACGTGGCGTCCGCCCGGGACGATCAGGCGTACAAGTTGACCGCCGCTACGTTCACCACCATGCGTTTGCGGACCTTACGCGGCACGGCCACGGTCCCGGCGTGGCGGCTGTACTTCTCGAACCTGCCCGGCCCGGTCGACTACGCCGCGGTCGACACCGCCACGCTCGGCACCGTGGAGAAGGCCGTTGGCGACCACCTGCCGGCCGACATCAGCGGCTTCGAGATGCTCGACGCGCGCACGCTGCGGGTGACGTTCGAGTACGGCGTCTGCGGCGGCCGGGCGATTCCGTCCGTGCGCCTCCGGGCCGACGAGCGGCCTGACGTCGTGGTCCTCGGAGTCGAGGTCCGGGAGCACACCGGAGGCGGCCTGTGCGCGGGCGTCGGCCTGCGGGGCGAGGGCGTCGTCCGGCTCGCGGAGCCGCTGACCGATCGGGTGGTGCTGGACGCGAGAAGCCGGCGCCCTGTCTGCCTCCATCGGCCCGCCCCCTGCGCCGCCGTACCTCGATAGCCGTCAGGACTTCCTCGCGAGTGCTTCGCGGCGGATCCACTGGAGCAGGCTGGGGTTGTCCACGGTGGTGATGACGCCGACGGTGGTACGCAGGTAGCGGTCGCCGTCCAGGAGGGCCAGCAGGCTCGCGGCCAGGTCCGCACGGGCGGTGAACCTGCCGTCCGCGTGGTCCTCGACGAGGGTGTAGTCGGTGGCCGCCGGCAGGTGGTAGAGCCCGCTCGGGCGCACGATCGTCCAGTCCAGATCGCTGGCGCGGACCAGCGCCTCCATCCGCCGCATGTCGTCGTACAGGGTCCTTCCCATCACTCGCGTCACGTACGGCAGCAGCACGCGGTTGAACAGGAATCCGCCGTCGGAGTACGAGCGCGGCGCGACCCCGCTGGAGCTCACCACGACGAGACGGCGCACCCGGTGGCGTTCCATCGCGGCGGCGATGTTCGTCACACCCCGCGAATAGGTGCTGATCGGTTGCTTCCCCGCGGGTACCCCGAGCGTCGAGAGCACCGCGTCCCGCTCCGCCACGACGTCGTCGACGGCCGCCGGATCGAGCGCGTCGGCGCCGGCCACCTCCAGCCGATCATGGCGGAGCGGGAACGAGTCCGGCCGCCTGGTGACCGCGGTGACCTGGTGTCCGGCGGCGAGTGCCTGGTCGGTGAGCAGGCGGCCGGTGGGGCCGTTGGCCCCGAAGACTGCGATGCGCATGAGGGTCGTCCTTTTCATGGCCTGGCGGCGATGGTCCTCCCCGGGACGAGACAGCCCGGTCGTTCTGTGACATGGGAGGAACCTCCCTTGTCACAGGCCGCGGGGCTGTCTCGTCTCAGGTAGTGGAGAGACAGGAGGTGATGGTCATGCGGATGTTCGTGGCAGGCGGGCCCCATGTCATCGCGCAGAGCTATGGCGCCTGGAACGGCGTGCGTACCTGCGGATGGGTGAAACCCGAGCAGGACCCGGCGATCCGGATCCCCCGGCGGCCCGCCGGGCGTACGGCGGCGACCATGACGACCGAGGGCAGCGCCCTTTCCGACGCCAAGGCCAAGCGGGAGCTCGGCCCGCGGCAGGGCTTGAAGGAGGAGCCGGCATGAGGCGGGAGGAGGAGTTCGTGGAGCTGCGGCCGCTGCTGTTCTCGATCGCCTACCGGATTCTCGGCAGTGTGAGCGAGGCCGAGGACGCGGTCCAGGAGACCTGGCTGCGTTACGAGGCGTCCCCGACCCAGCCCGTCTCGGTCAAGGCGTTCCTGTCGGCCACGGTGTCCCGGATCGCGATCGACGTGCTGCGCTCGGCGCGCGTCCGGCGGGAGGTGTACGCCGGGCGCTGGTTCCCCGAGCCGCTGCTGGCCGACCCATATGAGGACCCGGAGCGATCGGCGGAGCTGGCCGACTCGCTGTCGACGGCGGCCCTGCTCCTGCTGGAACGGCTCAGCCCGCTCGAACGGGCGGTCTTCGTGCTCCGGGAGGTGTTCGGGTTCGGTTTCGCCGAGGTCGCGTCCGCCGTGGGACGGTCGGAGGCGGCGTGCCGCCAGCTCGTCGTCCGGGCGCGTCGTCACATGGACGCGGGACGCGCCCGGTTCGAAACGGATCATCGGGAACGGAACGAACTCGCCGGGCGGTTCTTCGACGCCTTCCGGGAAGGTGACGTCGACGGGCTGCGCGAACTGCTGGCCGCCGACGTGCAGATGGTCGCCGACAGCGGCGGCAAGGCTCCGCAGTGGGGCAACGGCGTCTTCGGCGCAGGGAACGTGGCCAGGACGCTGGCCGCGATCGTCGCGCCGTTCGCCCGGATCGGCGGCGTCGTGGAGCCGCACGAGGTGAACGGCCAGCCGGGCGCGATCTTCCGGGACCGGGACGGCAAGGTCGTCAACACGTTGACGCTCGACATCCTCGACGGGCAGGTTCAGGCGATCCGCGCGGTCATCAACCCCGACAAGCTCGGGCACCTGGGTCCGGTGGCCGACACCTGGACGATCGTCCGCGAGGCGAACCAGGCCCGCCGGCGCACGGACTGACCTGGCTACGCGGCGGGTTTCCGCTTTCTGATGTTTTCCTCGCTCGGACGAAGGCCGCCGGTGCCAGACGTGAGTCTCACGACGTGACGTCGCGGTGCCCTGTTCTCCCCGTGGGGGTGGGTCCTCCGGTAGGGGGCTCCGCACACCTCCTGTCAGATCTTGAGTCCGGAGTAGACGGTGTCGAGATAGCCGACGAAGTCCGCTGTGTACTCCCGGTACTGCTTCCGCCAGCGTCGCAGGTCGGCGGCCCCCACCGAGGTACCCAGGACCGACGTCAGGTGGGCGATGAGGAACGCGTCGTCCTGACCGGCCTCGAATCTGACGCGGCTTTCGACGATCTCGAACCTGCGCATGAGGTCCAGGCGGAGTAACTGGTAGAGGAAGGACTGGGCGGCGAACCTGAGGGATTCCGGCATCTCCTTCGAGATCGACTGCGGGCCGTGGTACCAGGAGAGGTAGATGGCATCGTCGAAGATCTCGAACCGGTAGGTCGCCGTGTCCTCGATGTAGACCAGGTCCACCGGGCAGATGTGCCGGTAGTCGAAGAGCGCGACCGTGCTCATGATGAGCTCTTCGCGAAGCTCCTCCGCGAGCGTCGCGTTGTCCTTGCCCGCCAGCCTGACCCAGGTGGTCCTGTCGGTGGCGCGGCGCGAGATGGCCAGTTTGTCGCCGGGGCTGAGCATCGCGACCCGGACCTGGTGCGGGAAGTGACGCGACCTGGTCAGCCGGGCCGGCACGTACCGGGCGCTCGGCCCGCAGAAGGCGTAGAACCCGGTGGTCTCCAGGCTCGCGGTCATGTCCCTGTTGAAGGCGTCTCCGTATGTGCCGTCGATCGGGTCGAAGGGTGAATAGGTGGCCGTGGGCATGAAGTCCTTGTGCTGGGCGGCCACCTCGGCGCGCAGTCCCAGCGCCATGTCGTCCAGGTGCTGGGCGATGTTCTCCTCCAGGCCGCGCTGCTGCACCTGGGAGCTCAGGATGGTGAACACGACGGCGAAGACCACGGACGCGATCAGGTTGAGGCCGATCGCGGAGAGTACCGCCGCCGTGGTGAGACCCGGGTCGAAGATCACCATGAGCACCGCGGCGAGCAGAGTCACCACGCAGGAGAAGCCGAACGCGTACCAGCTCAGAGTGTTGCGAAGCTTGCGCGGGCTCGTACGCATGCAGAGATCTCTCTTCATCGCCGTGGGCCGCCACGATCCCCGATCCCGCTTCATGCTAACCGCATCAGCCTTGCCGCGAGTATCGCCGTGGCGTTTATGAACGAACTGCATTGACTTGTCTAGCGCGTCGATTGACGAGCAATTTCCCGTCACATTGGAGCATCTGAACATTTCTCTTCAGAGCCCTTATGTGAGGAAATATCACTAAATCTGCTTCACCGGACGTCCAGAAAGGCGACACCATGAGTGTTCTCGCTCAGATCTCCGGCAATGTCACCGCCATAGGGTACGGCCTTGCCGCCATCGGCCCCGGCATCGGCGTGGGCATCATCTTCGGCCAGGGTGTGCAGGCCATCGCCCGCCAGCCCGAAGCCTATGGGCTGATCCGCCAGAACATGCTTCTCGGCTTCGTCCTCACCGAGGCCCTGGCTCTGATCGGACTGGTCGCGCCGTTCATCTTCCGGACCATCAAGTAATCGCGCACCAAGCGGAAATTGTTCTCCCGGCGAATACGTAAGCATTATTCAGAATCTGACGGCACCGGCCGGACGGCCGACGTTCCCTCAGGACTGCCAGGCCTGGCGGAAACTCCGTCGTGCCCGCGCCAGCCTCGACTTGACCGTGCCCACGGGCACCTCCAGCAGCCGGGCGGCCGCCGCCTCCTCCAATCCTTCGAGGTCACGCAGCATCAGCACGGCCCGGTGCTCGGGCGAGAGCCGTTCCAGGACGTCGCGGATGTCCACCGCGCTCTCCACGTCCTGCCGCGACGGCAGCTCGGCCAGCTCCGCGGGCCTGGCGCGGCCGTCGCGTCTGGCGATTCTCACCGCTTCCCGTACGGCTATCGCCCGCGCCCAGCCGTACAGCGCCTCGGGCTCACGCAGCCCGCGCAGGTTCTTGAAGACGGCGATCAGCGCCTCCTGGACGGCGTCGGGTCCGCTGTCGAGCGCGATGGGGCCGCAGATCCGGCCGAGGTACGGCGTCAGCTCGTTCAGCAGGTCGCTCATCGCCATGGTGTCCCCGCGCTGTGCGGCCAGGACCAGTTCGGCCGTCACCGGGCCCGCTCCTCGATCCGGGCGGCCAGCCGCGCCAGCGCCTTACGCCCGGCCGACCGCACGCCCAGCGGCACCAGCGCGGACTGTCCCGGCACACGAAGGCCTCCGGTCTGCGCGACGAGCGTGCCACCGGGTACGGCCGTCGCCGCCAGGCCGACCAGCAGGAACCTGGACTGCATCCAGCACCAGCCCGGTCGCAGGTCGACGGCGAACCGGGCGCGCATGCCGTACCTGCTGCGAGCCTTTGCGACCAGCCGCCCGTGGCCGTCGTCGGCGACGATCCGCAGGTGCCGCAGGTCCGGCTCGAACGTGCCGAACTCTCGCTCCAGGTCGCTGGCCACCTCCCAGATCCGCTCGAAGGGGGCGGGGATGACGCGCTCGGCGACATGCGCGCCCGGGATGGCGGCGGCCAGCGCGTGCAGGCGCCGCACCGGGTCCAGATCAACGACAGGCCAGTTCATATACGTCCAGAGGCGGCGAGGTTCCCAAAGGTTCCATGGAACCATCCGGGAATTCGCCGCCTCCCTGAGGGCATGAACACCACACGTCTCGGCGCCTTCGTCGCCGCCATCCTGGTCGTTGACGCCCTGGCCCACCTGTACTGGCTCATCTGGCCCGCTTCCGACCCCCGTGCGCTGTCCATGGCCGTCCTCAACATGGACGTGCCCTTCACCCCCCGGATCCTGCTGCCACTGATCTTTCTGCTGACCGCGGCGGCGGCCGCGATCGTGGCGGTCTCCAGGGGCCGGGGCGGATGGCCGGCGAAGGCGGTCGCGCTCGCCCTCGGGGCGGGGCTGCTGGCGCGGGGCGTGGTGGGACTGGTGTGGTGCCTCGGCTTCGGCACGGACACCGGCACGCCGTTCTACTGGCTCAACCTCCTGCTCTACACACCTGTCTGCCTGATCTCGGCCGGCGCGGTGGTCCTCATCCTGGCGCGTACGCGGAAGACGTTGGTGCGGGTTTGATCAGCGCACCGCGCCGCTACGGGACGTCCCCCGCGTGGTCGACGATGCCGGCGGCCACCTGAGCCACCGCGAAGATCACCTCGCCCTCGGGCAGCGCGCCGCCGTACGGCGGCGGCGCGGCCGATCCGCCGACGTAGACGGTGCGCCCGCCGAGCAGGACGTAGGTGTCCGGGTCGATGATGACTTCCCGGCGTATTCCCTCGCCGTCGATGTAGATGCCCACTCCTTCCCTGCCCAGCAGGTCGCTCACCTTCTCCACCCCGACGCCGTCCAGCTGCGAGAGGACGGTGTAGAGAGCGGCACGCAGGCGAGCCGCGGGAGCGCCCTCCTGGAGGATGGTCAGGACCTGACCGAACACCGCCTGCGCCTCGGGCAGGGGGATGTCCTTCGTGTCCTTTCTCAGGCGTTCGCGCAGAACGGCCGGTTCCAGGGGGAGCGAACGCAGGTAGGCGGGGTCGAACCGGCGGCGGGGATCTTCCCCGCCCTGACGCCTGGTGATCGTCTCGCTGCCTTCGCTGCGCTGGGCTCTCTCCTTTCCGTCGCCCCGGGTCCACATTTCGGTGGTGTGCCGCGAGCCGGTCTCGGCTCCTTCCTTCGGCGACGCGGCCGGCGCGGGCGCTATCTTGGGCGATCGGTAGAAGTCTCTTCTGGCGTAGCCGCCGCGGCGATCGGGGTCAGTGGGTGATGCCGCTGAGTTCGTTGGGGCTGTTCGGGAGGGACGCGGTCTTGAGGATCTTGCCTGAGGCGAGGTCGATCGCGTGGAGTTGCTTCTTCGCCGGGTCGGTGACGTACACGCTCTGGGCGCGGACGAAGATGTTCGGGCGGGGCTGCTGCCAGTCCAGGGGCTCGGTCCAGGTGCCGAGGACCGGGATGGTCCTGACGACCTTGGCCGCCACCGGGTCGATGACGTGGATCTTGCCGTCGGTGCCGAGGACGAGGGCTTCGCCCTGCGGTCCGCGGGCCAGCGAGCGGAAGGTGTAGCTGGCGCCGAGCCCCACGAGCCGCAGTTTGCCGGTCTCGGTGTCGATGAGCGAGACGCGGGTGGGACGTTCGTTTTCGGCGTCGGGGTCGGTCTTGTAGTCGCCGAGGACGATCGGCGAAGCATCGGAGCCTGACTGGTTGCCGATTCTGCCGTACTTGTCCGGGCTCGCGATCTTGGTGAACTTGCCGTTCCGGTAGAGGAGCACGCCGTTCTCGCAGCCGACGACGACGGCTTCGTCCTTGGCGGTGGCCTCGCCGTGCACGCCGGGGCACTGCTCGCTGCGGGCGAGTTCCTTCCTGTCCTTGTCCAGGACGACGATGCCGTGGCGCTCCTCTTCCGTTCCGAGGGTGACGACGAGTTCTCCGTTCCCGAGCTTGATGGCCACGCCGTGGTGGGGGGCGGCGGCGGTGTAGACCTCGCCCTTGGGCAGGCCGTTGCCGAGCTGCGCGGGGTCGAAGAGGGTGACCTCGCCGCTGCCGTCGGCGAACAGGACCGTGGTGCCGCCGTGCCTGACCACGTGCCCCGGCTTGGTGGCCTTGAACTCGTCGTTCTTGAGCGCCGGGGAGACGGCGTCGAGCACGCGGAAGCCGGTGGCGGTCGAGACGAGCATGTGGCGGTCGTCTCCGGCGGGGTTGACCCGGTTGTATCCGGCCAACGGGATGTCCTTGGCCAGGCGGAGGGTCTTGCCGTCGAGGACGTACAGGCCTCCGGCGTAGGTGGCGACGAGCGGGTCGGCGACCGGGGGCGGGGACGGGGACGGGGCCGCCGCCCGCGTGGTCGTGCCGCAGGCGGTCAGGAGGAGGCCGGCGGCGATGAGGGTCGGGAAACGCATGGTGAGGACACCTTTCATTGGAGGGATGTGACGATGGCCGTGGTGTTGGTGCGCATCATGTCCAGGTAGGTCGCGGCGCCCGGTTCGCGCCGGCTGAGCGACTCGGAGAACAAGGTGACGACGCGTACGTCCAGGCGGGTCTCCGAGGCCAGGACCTGGGCCAGGCGGTCGGGGTGGGAGGAGTCGGCGAAGATCGCCTTGACCTTGGTGCGCCTGATGGCGTCCGCGAGCGACTTCAGGTCGGAGGCGCTCGGGGAGGCGAGTGTGGTGCCGCTGGGTATCACCGCCCCGACGACGGCGAAGCCGTACCTTTTGGCGAAATATCCGAAGACATGGTGGTTTGTCACTAGCTTTCGGTTGCCGGCGGGGATGGCGGCGATCTGGGTGGCCATCCAGGTGTCCAGTTCGGCGACGCGGCCGCGGTAGGCGGCCGCGTTCGCGCGGACCCGGGCGGCGTCGATGCCGTCGACCTCGGCGATGACGCGCTCGGCGATCAGGTCGACGGCCTTGGCGACCTGCCGCGGATCGGTCCAGAAGTGCGGGTCGGCGTCCGCGTCGCCGATCACGCCGTCGCCGACGGCGAGGGTGGGGACGGCGGCGTCGCGCGCGGCCCGGACGTTGCGCAGCACGCCTTCTTCCAGCCCGAGGCCGTTGTAGACGACGAGGGCGGCGTGTTCCAGCCGGGCGGCCTGCTGGGCGGAGATGCCGAAGGAGTGCGGGTCGGAGTCCGGCTTCATCAGCACGGTCACCTCGGCCTGGTCGCCGACGATGTTGCGGGTGATGTCGCCGAGGATGTTCGTGGTGACGACGATGCCCGCGCCGTTCCCGGTCCCCGTCGCGCAGCCCGCCAGAACGACGATCGCCAGGAGGGCGGCGACGACGCGGCTCATCGGCCGATCTCCGTCATGTACCGCGGCGCGAAGCCGAGCCTGAACGTCCGCGCCCGTCTGAGCCCGTCGTTGTAGTCGATCTCGTGGACGGCCTCGCGCACGGGGTCGTTGACGTAGGCGCGGGCCGTGTCCACCTGGATGACGGGATTCTCCGGTACGGCGAGCAGCTTCGTGCGCGCTGTCCGCTTCCCCGAGACGGGATCGTGGGACTGGAGCGTTCCGTCGCCGGTCAGCGACAGGACGGGCAGGCCGTCACCGGCCGCGTTCACCGCGAGCACGCCCTTGCCCTTGATCAGCTTCCAGGTCGAGCGGGTCACGTCGAGCACCCAGATGCCCTGGTCACCGGCCTTGGCGGCGAGCGTGGTGCTACCCGGCCGGTGACGGAACTCGGTCGCCCGCGTGCCGCGTACCGGATAGCCGATCTTCTTCGCCGCGAGGTTCCCGTCGACGACCAGGGCGCCGTCGGCGCAGCCGACGACGACCCCGCGGCGGGTCACGGCGGCGCCTTCCGGGTCGCGACATCCTTCACCGATCGTGCGGACCTGCGCCCCGGCCCTGGTCTTCACGTGTACGGCGTCGCCATCGGCCACGAGCAGGTGCCCCGCGTAGGGCACGACGGGACCACGCGCCGAGAGCCCGCCGATCTGGGCGATCTCCCCCTTGTCCAGGCGGGCCCGGTCGTACAGCTTGACCGTGCCCTCCCCGAACCGCACCGCTGTGACGGCCGTGTCGCTGAACGCCTCGTGCGGCCCCCGCCCGGCGACCTCGCCGAGGTCGCGAACCGCTGACCGGTAGTAGTGAACGTGGTCGCCGTGATCGACCATCCACGCGCCACCATCGACGATCCGCAGCGCGCCGCCGGACAGGAACGCGTGCCGTCCGTCACCGGTGACGGACGTGACGTCCCCGGCCTCGCCCGCGGCGGTAACCTTCCCGCTGAGCAGGTCGAGGACGTGCGCCTTCGCGCCGTCGGCCAGGACGAGCCGGTACTGCGGCTCGGCGGTCTCCTCCGCGCCCGCCACGTAACCGTGGGGAGCGGCGTTCCCGGCGGGCTTGGCGGCGCATCCGGCCAGTACCAGCAGCCCCGCGAGGGCGGTCCTCATCACTGCGTGCGATTCCTTCCGGCGATTCCGCGACCGATGGCGGAGACGAAGAACAGAGCGACGGCGACGGCCGCGATCGTGGCCCCGGCGGCCGTCCCGGCGTGCCACGACACCACCAGCCCCGCCGCGGTCGCGACGACACCCAGCATCGCGGCGCCCAGCATGATCATCGGGATGCGGTTCGCCCACAGCGCCGCCGCCGCGGGCGGCGCCACCAGCAGGCCGAAGACGAGCAGGGTGCCGACGATGTGGAAGGACGCGACGATCGCCAGCGTGAGCAGGCCGAGCAGCAGCACGTGGGCCAGCCGCGGCCGCATGCCCAGCGTGTGCGCCTTACGCGCGTCGAAGGCCAGCGCGACGAACAGCCGATGACCCAGCAGCGCGACCAGCGAGCAGACGCCGAGCGCGACGGCCAGGTGGACCAGATCCTGTGGCCGCACCCCGAGGACGTCTCCGAAGAGGAACGCGGTCAGATCCACCGCGAACGACTCCGAGTGCGACACCACGATCACGCCCAGCGCGAGCATCCCGGCGAACAGCAGGCCGATGCCGGTGTCCTGCGACAGCTTCGGCGACCTGCTGATCGCGCTGACGCCGAGCGCCATGGCACCGGCGCTCACCAAGCCGCCGACCAGGACATTGACCCCGACCAGCGAGGCGACCGCGACCCCCAGCAGCATCCCGTGCGACATCGCGTCGCCCAGGAAGGCCATACCGCGCAGCACCACCCACGTCCCGGCCAGAGCGCAGATGAGGGAGACGAGGATCCCGCCCATGAGGGCATGCCGCACAAACGACACCTGAAACGGATCTAGCAACCAATCCATGGCAAAGCACTCTACAATGAAAACCATTATCAAATTCAACTCGGAGGTGTCCGTGACCGTCGTGATCAGTGATCTCAGTGCCGGGTACGGCGGGCGGACCGTCCTGCACGGCCTCGACGCCCGTTTCCCGGGGCCGGGCGTCACCGCCGTGGTGGGGCCGAACGGTTCCGGGAAGTCGACGCTGCTGGCCGTACTGGCCGGAGTCGTCAAGCCGCTGGCGGGAACGGTGTCGCGGGACGGCGGCAGGCGTCCCGGCTACGTGGTTCAGCGCAGCCAGGCGTCCGACACCCTGCCGATCACGGTCCGGCAGACGGTGGCCATGGGCCGGTGGGCACGTCGTGGCGCGTGGCGGCCGCTGTCCCGGCGGGACTGGGCGGTGGTCGAGGCGTGCATGGCCCGGCTGGGCATCCAGGACCTGGCGGGCCGCCGCCTGGGCGCGCTGTCGGGCGGGCAGAGGCAACGCGCGCTCCTGGCCCAGGGGCTGGCACAAGAGCCGGACCTCCTGCTGCTCGACGAACCCGCGACCGGCCTTGACGCGGAGGCACAGCAGCACATCTCCGACGTACTCGACGAGGTACGCGCCGACGGAGCCACGGTGATCCACGCCACCCACGACCTGCGCACGGCGAAACGCGCGGACCACTGCCTCCTGCTCGACCAGGGCCGCCTCACCGCAGAGGGGCCCCCGTCCGAGGTCCTGACCGCCCAACGCCTGGGCCCGTTTCCCTGATCGAAGCGGCACCCCCGAGCGCGAGCAGCCGGAACCCGTCCCAGCCCGCGCATCCCGAGCGACGGCCCGATCCTGACCTCCACGGAGCCGGCGTGCACGCGGGCGAACCTATGGGGATTGCGTTTGACCGGGATCATGGCTGATCGAGATCATGTTCCGTTATGAGGCGTAGATGGGTGATTGCGACGTTGACAACGGTGCTGGCGACCAGCGGGGGTGTGGCGGCGGCGAACAGCGTCGATCCGCCGGAGGCGGGCGCGCCTACCGGTGTCGACGGCGCAGTGAAGCAGGGGGCCTCGCCACTGCCCCCACCCAAGGGGGCATGGCCGAAGTCCGGGACCCTCACGGTCTATCTGTGCGCAAAGGACAGCGCGCTGCCGGGCTGTCGCGGCAGGGCGGCGACGGCGGAGCAGAAGAGGCGGCTCGAAAGGCTCCTCAAGCGGCTGCCCGGAGTTTCCGGGCTACGGTTCGAGGATCAAGAGGAGGCCTACCGGAACTTCCGCGATAAGTACCGTGACAACAAGCCGCTGATCGCAGCCGCCCGTAAAAGCGACATGGCCGAATCGTTCAGGGCCAAGGTCGAGGTCGTGAACACCCGGCAGACCGACAGACTGGCCAAGCTGAATGGAGTCGCCTCTGTCTATGCGTGGAGAACAGACTTCTGGGTCGGCAAGGCTCACGCGCAGGTCAGTCTCTGCGCTCCGTCGAATGAGCCAGGACTCTGCGAGGGCCAGACCACAGACCCTGAGCGCGAGGCCATCTTCGAGGCTCTGAGAAATCTCCAAGGCATGAAGAAGATCTACTTGGAGCCGCGGGAGCACGCGGCCAAGAACTGGCGGCGCGTCTTCGCCACCACCACCCTCAAGCCGAAGGTCATCGCATCGTTCTCCGGCGAGATCTTCCACCTCGTGCTTGCCAACCCGGCCGACCTCACTCCGATCACCGCCGCGCTCAAAGGGCTTCCCGGAGTGAAGGAGATC
This sequence comes from Nonomuraea sp. NPDC059007, assembly GCF_042740555.1. Classification (NCBI taxonomy): domain Bacteria; kingdom Bacillati; phylum Actinomycetota; class Actinomycetes; order Streptosporangiales; family Streptosporangiaceae; genus Nonomuraea; species Nonomuraea sp. NPDC059007. Next base: position 59,430 of record NZ_JBHYJD010000054.1, read on the forward strand.
TCACTGCACCGCTGACACCGCCCCATGCGGCCGACCACCTCGGTCAGGCGCCTGATGCGGCGCTGGAGCGAGCACCTCGTCTCGGTCCGCCACCTCACCGGTTACGTCCGGCCCGGGCTGGAGCTCATCTCGCTCGACCCCAAACTGAGCGCGACCGTCATCGGGCCCGAGGCGTTCGCGGACGAGGCGGCCATGACCATCAGCTCCCGCCTGGCGGCCGTCGACGTCGGCGCGCTCAACCAGCTCGGCTGCTTCAACGCCCGGGTCATCTACACGGTCACCGATCCCGGGACGGCCGGCCGATGGGCCGCCTTGCTGTATGAGGAGATCCAGAAACTGCCCGAACAGGCCAGCACCCCCGCCAGGCGGTTCGACCCGGCGCTCAGATCCGACCTGCTCGCGCTGCGCACGAGCGGCGACTGGTACCACGTCATCGGCGGCCGCGACGACGAGGGAGCCGTGATCGTCTCCCGGCTGCCGGAACCCGTCGGCTTCAGCGACGCCCTGTCCGGCAGGGTGGCCAACGTCGTCCCCGTCCCCACCGTGCGGGACGCCGCCCGCCGGATGAACGCCTACACCCAGACGGTGGGCGTCTATCCCGACTCGCTCAAGGCCCAGCTCAGGGACATCGTCCCGCTGTACGGCGTGCAAAGGCTGGTGTCACTCGGCTACGCCACCCACTTCCGCCCCGAACTCCCCCAGGACGCGATGGAACCGCTGCGCCGCATGGTCAAGTGGATCGTCGACGAGACCTACGAGCCCGCGGACACCCCTCCGCTCGGCGATCTGCCGCCGCGGGAGGGGCGATGACCGAGCGCCTGGCCGAGGACTTCGACCACCTCGACCCCGCCTTCACCCCCGACGTGGCTCTGCGCGTCCATCGGAGCATCAGGGAACGCGGCCGCGTCGTCCGCTCCTCCGCGCACGGTGGATTCTGGATCCTCTCGCACTACCAGGACGTGCGGAACGCCCTGCGCGATCACGAGACGTTCAGCTCGGCCTCCGGCGTCTTCTTCCCCCGAGCCGCCGGAACGCCGCTGTTCGCCCCGCTCGAATACGACCCTCCCCGGCAGACCGTCTTCCGCGATCTGATGAAGCCCCCGTTCCTCCTGCCCCAGGCCAGACGCCTGGCGCCCCGGTTGCGCCGCCTCGCCGCCGACCTCATCCCGCCGATCGTCGCGGAGGGCGGCGGTGACCTGGTGGCGCGGCTGGCCGTACCCCTGCCGCTGGCCGTCGTCTCCCTCGCGGTCGGTTTCACCACCGCCGCCCAGCACCGCATCCGCGACCTGACCAGCAACACCTGGACGCACATCGGGCGCGACGACAACCCCGGGCAGTTCTGGCCGCAGTTCACCCGGCTGTTCCAGGGGGAAATCCTCCGCGCCCGCCGGCAACCCGGCCCCGACTACCTCTCCGACCTGGTCAACGCCACCATCGACGGCCGGCCAGTCACCGACAAGGAACTCCACGTCATGCTCGTGGCCTTCGCCATCGCCGGGCACGAGACCTCCATGAACACCCTCTCGCACCTGCTGTGGCAACTCGCCGGCGAGCCCGCACTGCAGGATCGGCTGCGCGCGGACCCGGCGCTGATGCCGGTCGCCGTGGAAGAGGCGCTGCGGCTGTGGAGCCCGGTCGACCACGGCTCCCGGTTCACCACCCGCCCCGTCACCGTTGACGGCACCGTCATCCCGGCCGGGGCCCGCGTCGTCCTGCTCACCGGCGCCGCCAACCGCGACCCGGAGGCCTTTCCCGACCCCGACCGCTTCCGGCTCGACCGGCGGCCCAACCGCCACCCCACCTTCGGCACGGGCGTGCACTTCTGCCTCGGCGCGCACCTGGCCAGGATGGAGTTCGCCGCCGTCCTCGGCGAACTGGCCCGGCACCCGGCGTTCCGCCTGGCGGGGCCGATCCATCGCTACACCGCGACACCTTCCGCCACCAGGCGGCGGACGCCATCGCCGCCTCCTCACCGCAGGACCAGTTCACCGCCTTCGCCGCGCTCGGCGCGTACATCGGCGATCTCGTCGCGGCCAAACGGGGCCACGCGACCGACGACGTGTTCAGCGACCTGACCGGCACCAACCTGTCCGACGAGGAACTGGCCGGCGTCGGCACGCTGCTGCTGGGAGCCGGCCTGGACACCACCGCCAACATGATCGCCCTCGGCACCCTCGCCCTGCTCCGGCACCCCGGCCAGCTCACCGCCCTGCGCGAGGACCCGGCCCTCGCCGACAGGGCGGTGGAGGAACTGCTGCGCTACCTGACCATCGCCCACATCGGCATCCGCGCCGCCCTGCGGGACGTCGAACTGCACGGCCACCTCATCAGGAAGGGCGAAACGGTGGTCCTGGCGGCCAACGCCGCCAATCGCGACCCGGCCAGATTCCCCGGCCCCGACACCCTCGACCTGAAGCGGCTGGCCGTCAGGCCGGAAGAGGTACCGATGCGCACCGACTCCAACATCTACGGCGTACGCGCACTACAGGTCACCTTCTAGACAACCGATGGGCCGTAGCCATGAAGCCGATCGCGAGGCTCCCTCGGACTCCAGTCGTGGGGCACACCCCTGCCGCACGAGTGGGAGGGCCAGGCCTGGCCCTCCCCGCAGGCCGAGCCCGCGTCTACTTCGGCATGAGGACCTTGTCGATGATGTAGACGGTGGCGTTGGCGGTGGGAACGTTGCCGCAGACGACCTTGGCATCGTTGACCGTGTAGGTCTCGTCGGAGCCCTTGGTCATCAGCTTGCCGCCCTGCAGGGTGGCGAGCTCGGCCCCGGCGAGGTCGGCGGGCGCGTTCTTCCCGGCCACGACGTGGTAGGTGAGGATCTTGGTGAGCGTCTCCTTGTCGGCCAGGACCTTGTCCAGGGTGGCCTTGGGGATGGCGGCGAACGCGTCGTTGGTGGGCGCGAAGACCGTGATGTCCTTGGCCGAGTTGAGGGTGTCGACCAGGCCCGCCTTCTTGACCGCGGTGACCAGCGTGGACAGGACCGGGTTGTTCGAGGCCGCGGTGGCGACCGGGTCGTCGGCCATGCCGGTGAAACTGCCCTCCCCATCAGCCGGTACGGCGGAGCAGGCCGCGCCGAACGGCCCGTCGGCCATGGCGGAGCTGGTGGCCGGGGCGGGCTGAGTGGTGGTGGCGGCGGGCGCGCTGGGCGCGGCCGAATCGGTGGCGCCGGAGCCGCAGCCGGTGGCCACGATCAGGGCGGTGGCGGAGGCGGCGAGGATGCCGGAGTACTTCATGGGGTTCATCTCCTAGGTGATGGAATCGCCGTGGTGAGAGGGGTGGCGGTCACGCGACGGTGACCACGATCGAGTGCCTGCCCGTGGCGCCGTCCGGGAAGGGCGGGACCCTGGTGGGCGGTTGGGTGCGGCCGGTGGTGTCGGTCGCGCGGACCTGGAGGGTGTGGGTGCCCGGAACCGCCTGCCAGGTCCAGCTCCACTGGACCCAGGTGTCGGCGCTGGGCGTGGCGGCCAGCCGTACCGGCTGCCAGGGGTTCTCTCCGACGCGGACCTCGACGGCGGCGACGCCGCGGTGCTGCGCCCAGGCGACGCCGGCCACCGTCACCGGGCCCGGGCGGACGGTGGCGAGCGGGACGGGTACGTCGATCCTGGAGGCGGTCTTGATCGGCGCGTCGGTGGCCCAGCCGCGCTCGGTCCAGTAGGCCTGCCGCCGGTCGTAGCGGGTCAGGTGGAGCTCGACCACCCATTTGGTGGCGGAGACGTAGCCGTACAGACCGGGAACGACGAGGCGGGCGGGGTGGCCACGCTCGACGGGGAGCGGCTCGCCGTTCATGCCGACGGCCAGCATGGCGTCGCGGCCGTCCAGGATCGCGGCGAGCGGGGTGCCGGCGGTCCATCCGTCGGCCGAGCGGCTGAGCAGCTGGTCGGCGCCGGGCGGGATGCCGGCCTCGCGCAGCAGGGTGGCGAGTGGCAGGCCCAGCCAGCGGGCGTGGCCCGCGTACGGGCCGCCGACCTCGTTGGAGACGCAGGTGAGGGTGATGTCGCGTTCGATCAGTCCCCGCGCGAGCACGTCCGCCAGGGTGAGCTCGATCGTCGAGGCGCCGACCACGCGCAGGGTCCAGGTGGCGGCGTCGAGCCGGGGGACGGACAGGGCGGTGTCGACGCGGTAGAAGGCGGCCTTCGGCGTGGTGAAGGGGGTCAGTCCGGGGATGCGCAGATCGGTCCCGGGTGGCAGGGGTCTGGCCGGGCTCGCGGGTCTGGGCAGGGTGAAACGGGCACGTGGCGGTTCGGCGGGCAGCAACCGCGTGGCCAGCCCGCCCAGGCTCGCCAGCGCGACCACGCCGAGCCCAGCCCGGAGGATCCGCCGCCGTGCTGCCGGCTCTTCGGCGGGCGGGCGGGTCAGCGCGGTGAGGGTGAACGTGCCGGTCAGGACCGCGGCCAGGGCGGGCAGCAGATCCGTCGCGACCATCGCGGGCCGGGTCGCCGCCGCGAGCGTACCCAGGACGCCGAGCCCGGCGACGCCCGCCATCGCGAGGCCGCGCCGGTGGGCGGCCAGGACGCCCAGCCCCGCCGAGATGGCCATCAGGGCCAGCAGGATGCCGCCCACCAGCACGGCCTTGTCCGCGGTCCCGAACGTGCGTACCGCGAACTCCTTCACCGGCGCCGGCGCCAGGTCGATCGCGGTCGACCCGATCGTCACCACCGGCGAGCTCTGCCCGCCGGTGAAGCGCGCGACGAGCTCCGCGACCGCCAGCGCGGCGGCCACGCTCAGCAGCCCGGCGCGAGCTGCGCGGATGACGTGGTGCGATTCTCGTCTCACGGCCGGTATTCGGAGCAGGCCGCCGACCGGCTTGGTCGGGCGCCGCCCAATCCGTGAACGGCGCCGCTCCGAATACAGGGACGTGACCAACAGCCGCGAGCGGAACGAGCCCGATCAGCACCGGACGGGCCCCGGGCCGGCGCCCCCGGTGCAGGAACTGCTGCGGCAGAGCGGCCGAGGTGACCGTGACGCCTTCGCCCGGCTCTATGACCAGGTCGCGGGGGTGCTGTACGGGCTTGTGCTCCGCGTCGTCCGCGATCGCGGCCAGAGCGAGGAGGTCGTCCAGGAGGTGCTGCTGGAGATCTGGCGGCAGGCTCCCCGATACGACGGCTCACGCGGCGGCGCGATGGCGTGGATGACGACCATCGCCCACCGGCGCGCGGTCGACCGGGTCCGTTCCGCCCAGGCCGGCGCCGACCGTGAGGCCGCGGCGGGACGGCGCGAGGCGGCCGGCGGCGACTACGACAGCGTCGCCGAGGCGGTCGAGGACCGGCTGGAACGCGAGCGGGTACGGCGCTGCCTCGGCGGTCTGACCGACCTGCAGCACCAGGCCGTGACGCTGGCCTTCTACGGCGGCCACTCCTACCCCGAGGTGGCCCAGCTGCTGGCCACGCCGCTGGGCACGATCAAGACACGCATGCGCGACGGGCTCATCCGGCTGCGCGACTGCCTGGGGGTGACGACGTGAAGGAGAACACCCACACGCTGTCGGGCGCCTACGCGCTCAACGCGCTGCCCGCGGAACAGGCCCGCGAGTTCGAACGCCACCTGGCCCGCTGCCCCGACTGCGCCGAGGAGACCCGGGGGTTGTGCGAGACCACCGCGCGGATGGCCGCGGCCGTCCGGCACGAGCCTCCGTCCGCCCTCAGGGCCCGCGTGCTGGAGGAGATCGGCGCCGTCCGCCAGGCGTCCCCGATCGTCCCCGCCGCGGTGGGCCGGGCCGGCCGCCCGCACGCGCGGCTGCTCGCCGGACGGGCCGCCGCCGCACTCCTCGTGGCGGCCGCGCTGGTGCTGGGAGTCCTGCTCGTACGCACCAACGACCGGCTGGCCGAGGAACGCGCCCAGGCCGGCCGGATCTCCGCCCTGCTGGCCGCACCCGACGCCCGCCAGGTGTCCGCCCGCGTCGGCGCCGCGACCGTCACGGCGATCTACTCCCCCGCCAAGGCGTCGGTGGTGCTCGTCACCGCGGGCATGCCCACGCCGCCGCCCGAGCACGACTACCAGGTGTGGCTCATCGGCCCGGACGCGATCAGGCCGGCGGGACTGATGCCCGGACGACCCGTGCCGATGCTGGCCGGACCGGTCCGCGCGGGCGACAAACTGGGCATCACCCTGGAACCTCAGGGCGGCTCCCGGCAGCCCACCACACCACCGCTGACCGTGATCGCACTCAGGTCCTGATGAGGCTCGACAGAATAAAAATATTGCCATACACTTATTTCCATGCCGAGAGTCGCCGATCACGCACAGCGCCGCCGCCAGGTGGTGGAGGCCACGATGCGGGTCATCGCGGCACGGGGAATGGAAGGGCCCACGGTGGCCGAGGTCGCCGCGGAGGCCGGGGTCTCCGTCGGGCTGGTGCAGCGCTACTTCCCGACGAAGGACGAGATGCTGCTGCTGACCTTCGAGTTCCTCGGCGCGCGGCTGGTGGAGCGGCTCAAGAACGTCTGGGAGTCGGGTGGCACGGTCAAGGACCGCCTGCGCCGCTGCCTGCTCGAACTGCTTCCACTGGACGACGAACGCATCGCCGAGATCAGGATCTACCAGGTCTACTGCGGCAGGGCGGTGAGCAATCCCGCCCTGCGCAGGGTGCAGGTGGCGCTGTACTCCACGGCCCGGGCCGATCTCGCGGCGGCCCTCGCCGAGGCGCAGGCCGCGGGCGAGATCTCTGCCGCCAGGGACCCGGACGAGGAGGCGGCGGCGCTGTGGGCGCTGGTCGACGGGCTCGCGCTGCACGCTTGCGCCGATCCCGGCGGGCTGCCGCCGGCCATGGCCGAGCGCCTGGTCGACCGGCAGCTTGACCGCCTGTTCGGCTGAGGCCCAGCCTCGTGACTTGTTTTTGAACGAACGTCCAGCAATAGAAATTGGCCAGGCGTACAAGAAAGAGGTGAAGGCCATGACGGACACCGCGACGCAGCTCCTCCCGCCGAGCGCGTATTTCAGCGCCGACTGGTACGAACGGGAGCAACTGCATCTGTTCGGCCGCACCTGGCGCTACGCCGGCACCACCGACGACCTCAAGGCGCCCGGTTCCTATCGGGCGCTGCAGGTGGGGCGGCACCCGCTGGCCGTCGTGCGCGGCAAGGACGGTGAGCTGCGCGCCTTCCACAACGTGTGCCGGCACCGCGGCACCGCCGTCCTGTCCGGCAGCGGTGTGGCGGACAAGCGGATCGTCTGCCCGTACCACAACTGGACCTACGGGCTCGACGGCTGCCTGCTGGCCGTCACCCAGCGCAACGAGGTCGACCCGCACCTCGACCGCTCCACGCTCGGCCTGCACCCGGCCTCGGTGGCGATCTGGCGCGGCCTGGTGTTCGTCCACCCGGACCCCGAACCGGAGCCGCTGACCGACTGGCTGGCCGACCTGCCCGACCGCATGCCGCCCTACGATCCGCAGCAGCTCGCCGAGGTGGTCGCCCCGCAGCAATACCACATCAAGGCCAACTGGAAGGTGTTCATGGAGAACGCCTTGGACAACTACCACCTGGGCTACGTGCACAAGGACACGCTCGTCGGCTACGACCACAAACGCCAGGAACAGTACGCCTGCGGGGACCGGCACTGGTTCTTCTACGAGCCGCCGCTGAAGCCCGGCCGGTTGACGCCCATGGAGGCCCAGGCCGGGCTCAGGCCGATCGCCACCGAACCCCGCTGGTACGGCTCCGCGTTCGGCCTGTTCTTCCCCAACCTGTTCGTGCTGTCCTCGGCCGTCTGGTGGTCGAGCATCGAGGTGATCCCCACGGGCCCCGAGACCACCACGTTCGAGATGCGCACCCGGTTCCTGCCCGGCCAGAAAGGCAAGCTCGCCGTGGCGGGGCTGAAGGCGGCCGTGGGCGAGCTGACCAGGCGGCTCCTGCGCAAGGAGCGTACCTACGACCTGATCGAGGAGGACGTCTTCTGCTGCGAAGCCGTACAGGTGGGCATCAGGTCGCCGCACTTCTCCGTCGGCCCGATCGCCTACCGCTACGAGCGCGGCATCCAGGCCTTCCAGCGCAACGTCCTCGACTACGTGCCGCTGGAGACGGGGCGGTGATCGTCACGGTGCCCGGCGGCCGGCTGGCCGTCGTGGTACGGCAGGGCGGCGCCGCCACGCCCGTGTTGTTCCTGCACGGGCTCAACAGCTCGGCCGACGTGTGGACCGCCGTTATGGGCCTGCTGCCGCGCGACCGCGCGCTGGCCGCCATGGACCTGCGGGGGCACGGCGGCTCCACTCGTGAGGGTTCCTTCGGGGTCGAGCGGCAGACGGCCGACGTGCTCGCGGTTCTCCACCGGCTCGGCTGGCCGAGAGCTCACCTCGTCGGCTCCTCGTACGGCGGCGGCCTCGCCCTGGCCGTGGCCGCCGCACACCCCGGCCGGGCCGCCACGGTGACGATGTTCGGCACCGCGCTCGACCCGGCTCCCGACACCCTGAAACCGGCCCTGGACCTGCTGGCCCACGCCGGGGTCACGGGCTTCTTCGCCGCGATCGCCCCCGAGTGGACCTTCGCCCCCGGCGCCGATCCGGGCGTGGTGGCCGAGGCCAACCGGGTGGCCGCCGCGAACTCTCCGGCGGCTGTCGCCCGGCTGCTGGAGGCGGGATTCACCGCCGACTTCCGGCCGGCGGCGGCAGAGGTGGCCTGCCCGGTGCTCGTCG
>NZ_JBHYJD010000055.1:0-66856 GCF_042740555.1 Nonomuraea sp. NPDC059007
TGGGGGGCAGACCGCCCCGGGTGCGGGGGTAACGGCGGCCTTCGAGCCGCCACGGTTCCGGGTGGTCCCGCACTAGGGGTGTGTGTAGCCCAGCTGGTGCTCGAACACGCCCGGGTGGGGGGCCGGTCCTTCGCGGCCCCGCACCGGGACCCTTGCCAGCGCGCGGCGACTCTGCGACCTGGGTATGAGATCGCTTGCGGTGGGGCCATGAGCGAGGTCACGGGACGCCGGAAGTGCCCCGCTTGCCATTGGCGCCGTCACCGTTACCCTGCGGCGCGAGCCGGGCCTGGTAGGTCTCCCACAGCCTGCGACGGCAAGCGGGCGGGTAAGACGGGGAGTTGGGCCTCGATCAGCTCGTGGCCCGCCACGAGCTGATCTTCAGAGCGGCAGCGATGGCACCGGCGAACTGCCACGGTTGGCGTGCCCGCCGCCGTAAATCACGGCGGTCGCACTGGGCGGCCGGGCCGGCAGCGCAGGTCGCGCGGGAGCGCACCGCCGCCGCGCTGATCCTGTTGCGAGCCTCCTGAGGGGGCAAAGCTCCGATCGTCAAGGGGTGGAGTCTCGATATCGCGGACTTGAACAGGTGAGTGATGATTTCGGGTAAAGATCTTTGCAACAGAGCGAGCGGCTCATGCGTCCCGGTGGTGTGGAGTTCGAGGATTTCGTCCGGACCAGGGGATCAGCCCTGCTCCGCTACGGCTACGTGCTCACCGGCAACGCGGAGGACGCCGCCGATCTCGTCCAGGAGGCTCTGCTCAAGGTGAGCGACACCTGGAGCCGCGTACGCAACAAGGACAGCCCCGAGGCGTACGTACGCACCACCATGGCCCGCCAGCACATCAGCTGGTGGCGCAGGCGGCGCAAGGAGCACGTAACCGACGAGATCCCGGAAGGGTCCCACCACGACACCCACACCTTCGGCGAGCTCTGGAAGGAGCTCGCCACGCTGCCCAGGAGGCAGCAGGCCGTGCTGGTCCTGCGGTACTACGAGGACCTGCCGGATGACGAGATCGCCGCGATCCTCGGCATCTCTCGGGGAACAGTGCGCAGCCAGGCGTTCCGGGCGCTCGCAACGCTCAGGATCAGGCCAGCTGTGCTCGAAAGGGGACGCACATGAGATCGGGAGACGAGCCGAGGGCCGGCATGAGGACGGAAGGCGATCTGGTGGGGGCGCTGCGGCAGGCGGCCGATCGGGCTCCGGAGCCCGATCTGCTGGCCGGGGTCGGCGAGCGCAAGCGCCGGAGGACCAGGCGGCGCGCGCAGTTGCTGGCAGCGGCCGCGGTGGTGGTCGTGGTGGGCGCGGGTACGGCCGCCACCAAGGTGATCTTCGCCAGCGGGGGCGGCGAAGGCATCGGGACGGATGCCCGACCCACAGCCGAGGAAGATCGCGGGGCGGTTGCGGAACCCACGGTCACTCAGGGGCTCGGTGAGGGGCCCGAGACGGCCGAACCCACGACCACCAGGATCGTGACGGTGACGCCCAGGCGCCCTGCGGGGACGCCGATCGGGAGGCTGTGGCCGAAGGCGCTCTTCCAGATGCCCGCCAAGAACGCCGACGGCTGGCGCTACCGCCCGGTCACCGGGATCAACGCCACCGAGGTGCTGCTCATGGCGGAGTCCTCGTTTGAAAAGGCCGGAAAGATCGAGATTTATGATACTAAAACCGGCAAGGCGCGGCTGGTCGCCGAGGTGCCGGCGACCAAGGGGTTGAAGGAGTACTTCCCGCAGAGCGCCACGACCGACGGCACGAACGTCGCCTGGTACGCGTCCGGCACGGACAAGGACCGGAACAGGGTCGCGGAGGTCTGGTGGGCTCCTCTGTCCGGCGGCAAGGCGCAGAAGATCCACACCACGACCGAGTACGCCATCGACGCCATCGGACTCGACGGAGATCAGGTCGTCTGGTCGGCCGTGAAGGGCGGGGTGCAACGGAAACCGCTCGTGGGCAGCACCATCGAGCTGCTGAGCAACGAGGACCTGCACCTGATCCGCTGGCCCTGGGCCGGCGACATCGGTGACGGGCCCGACACCCTGGAGGCCAACCAGACGAAGATCGTCAACCTGGCGGAAGGTACGGAGACCAAGATCACCATCAAGCCGGGCACGACGGGCCTGCGATGCGGGCCGACCTGGTGCCACGGTCGTCTGGACGACAGGGGCATCATCCAGCGCCCCGACGGAAGCGGGTTCCGCAGGTTGCCAGGGGCCGGGTTCATGAACGGGCTCTCGCCGTACCCCATTCTCGACCGCTTCCTGCAGTCCGGGGATACCGTGTACGACCTGAACACCGGCAAGCAGGCCGTGATCACGAGAGTCGGCAGCTGGGGCGGCGTCGGCACCTCGTCGGAGGCCAGCACGATCGTCTACTGGGGCGTCACCAAGGAGCAGAAACCGGCCAAGTACTGGATGCTGAACTTGGCGGCCGTCCCGCCCGGGCAATAGCGTCCGGATCATGCCCACCGCCAGCCCATCGGCCGATGCTGCGTGGATCGCCGCGGCCAGGTGGAGGTAGGCCACGACCGTCCACCGTATTGACGTCTCGCGCGCGAAAGATTACGGTCCTGACCATAATTGAACATGAATGGACAGCCTGGAGGTCTGCTGTGCTACGACTCTGTGTGTCCTTACTTATGGTCCTGACCGTTGTGCTGGTTCCAGCCTCCGCCCGCGCGAGCTCCGCGCCGGACTGCGGCACCCAAGCGGTCACCACGTACGGCCCGGCCTCCGTCACCGGCGCGATCGTCGGTGCCACGGTCCACGACGGTCACGCCTACGTGGTCTCCCGCGGGCCGAAGCCTCCGGTCGTAGCCGAGATCGACCTGGCCACCCGCAAAGTAACGCGCACGGCCACCCTGCCGGACGGCCCCGCGGCAGGCGAGCCGGAAGGCGGTTGGGCCACGGCCGTCGCCGACGGCAAGCTGTACATCGGTACCTATCCCGTGCCCGACCTGTACAGCTACGACCTGGCCACGGGCCAGGTGGCGCACCTGCGCTCCTTCGGCGCGAACGGCGGCTTCGTCTGGAGCATGGCGGCCGCGCCGGATGGCGCCCTTTACCTCGGTACCTCCTCCGACGGCCGGCTCTGGGAGTACATCCCCTCGACCGGCGCGGTCCGCAGGTACGGCGTGCTGGCCCAGGGCGAGCACTATGTCAGGGCCGTGGCCGTCGACGACACCACGGCCTACGCCGGGCTGCTGGAAAAGGCCAAGCTGCTGGCCGTTGACCGGGTGAGCGGCGTGGTCAGGGAACTCGCCCAGGGGCCCGCGGCCGTCGGTACGGTGGCGCTGTACGGCGACCGGGTACTGGCGGCGAGCGGGAGCACGCTGATCGACGTGCGCAAGGATGGCACCGACCGCCGGCAGTTCGAAGCCGGAGTGGGCACCATCGACGCCTTCGAGGTGGCCCCTGACGGCACGGTCTACCTCACCTCACGCCCCGGCGGCGCCGTCTACAGCTACCGTACCGGGCAGAACGCGGTGATCAAGGTCGCCGACCCGCCCTCCCCGGGCGAGGAGACCCGGGCGCTGCACCTGAACGGGCAGCAGCTCATCGGCTTCGCCGGCAGCGGCGGCATGTGGTGGCTGAACCTGGCGAGCGGGACTTCCGAGTTCGTCGACCTCATCGACGCGGGCATGCCGGCGGGTCCCGAGCGGACCCAGAGCATCCTGCTGGTGCCCAACCGGGCACTGTACATCGGCGGCCACTTCGCCGTGGAGGTCCGTGACCTGCGGACCGGAAAGCAGCGCAGAATCCGCGTGGTGGGCGAGCCGAAGGCCATGGTACGGCGGGGCAACGAGATCTACGCCGCGCTGTATCCGAGCGGAGAGATCATCTCCATGAACATGCACACCGACGAGGTACGCAGCCACGGCTACATCGGCCATGGCCAGTCACGCCCGTGGGATATCGAGCACGATCCCGTCACCGACACCATCCTGGTGGCATCCGCGCCGACCGGCGCGAAGCTGAGCGGCGCCCTGACGGTGCTCGACCCCGCCACCGGGAAGCTGGACGTCTATCCGAACGTCATCCCCGACCAGAGCCTGATGAGTCTGAGCGTCGATGCCGCGCGCGGTGTCGTCTACCTCGGCGGCGACGTGCTCGGCGGAGGCGGCACCCCGCCGACCAAGACGACGGCCTCGATCGCTGCCTTCGACCTACGGCGGGGTACGGTGCTGTGGCAGATCGATCCCCTGCCGAATCACCGCACCTTCCAGGACCTCAAGGTGCACGACGGGCTGCTGTACGCGGTCTACAAACGTGTGCTCGGCGCCTGGATCGCACTCGACCCCGCCACCGGGACCATCAAGCACCAGGGCCTGCTTTCTGGCCACGGAGAGCTGTACGTACACAGAGGCCGGGTGTTCACCTCCACCTACTTCGGCGGCGGCAACGCCTACGAGCTCGGGTCAGAGGCCAAGCTGCTGGCGACCGGGCTGGGCGACGAGTGGCACACCAATCCGCAACTGCAGTTCGAGCCTGGCTCGTTCAACGCCTGGACGATCGTCGGCCGAAATCTGGCCAAGGTGCGGCTCGACCCGCGCTGCCCGCCCGTGACGATCCCGGACCAGCACGGCTAAGGCGCACTCGCAAAAGTGGAGAAATCCATGCGGGGCGCCGGGCCAGGGCTGATCCTGGGGTGGAGGAGGACTCGTGCGGAAAATGATCGAGTGCCTGTCCCTGGTGCTGTTCCTGTGCTCCTGCGGGGTGGTCCACCAGGCCCCGACCGGCGGATCACCTGACGCCTCGGCCGATGAGTTCGACAGGCGTGCCCGGGAGGTGGCGCAGCGCTGGCAGGACTCGGCCGACGACCGCGCCTGGCGTACAGGATTCGTCGCCCTGGAGGTGCTGAACCCGCAGGGATGGAACCACGTGCGCCAAATCCCGGCATGGGTGAACAGAAGCGCGCACAACGGTGCCTGGCAACTGGCCGCCGAACTGCCCGAGGCCGCACCGGAGCGCGCCGACGTGCGATGGCCGGACGGCGAAGTCTCGCAGGTGCCGCTCATCAGTGCGGCAAGCGCATACGCGCAGTTCAGCCGACCGGCCAAGCTCATCGAAGAGGACTGCCCGGCCAAGGGATGCCGTCCGCTCCGGGTGATCGGCGCCCGCCTGGGCAAGGTCCCGCTCCAGACCAGCCGCGGCACCATCCAGGCGCCCGCCTGGATGTTCGCTGTCGAGGGAGTCGAGCAGAAGAAGGTCCACGTGGCGATCGCCCCCTCGGCTGTCACCGCCCGTCCCGAACGCGTCCAGGGAGACATCGAGGAGGTGATGGCCTTCGAGCTCACCGCCGGCAAACCACACGAACTGCTTCTTCGTTACGGGTACGGCGCCTGCGACACCGTTCACGGGGCACGCGCCTACGAGACCGACCAGCTGGTCGTGGTCGACGTGGACACAAGGGATTCGGGCTCCGGTGAGGTCTGCCCGGCGATGCTCAAGACGGCCACGACCACCGTCGCGCTCGCCCGGCCGCTGGGAGAGCGCCTCGTGCTCGACTCAGGCACGGGGCTCCCGGTGCTGCGGGGGTTGAAGACGCGCTGAGCGCCGCAGGTCCTGAACAGCCTCTCCAGCAACGCCGGAACTTCGCTCGATCCTCCCGAGGTGGTTCGCACCCGCCCTTTCCCGGCTCCGCCGGAATCAGCGGACGGGGCGAGGCGGGTGGCTGTGCAGGTGGAACCCGGAGCGATATGGATCAACTGCCTCAGGAGGCTCGTTCGGCTGGGGGCGCCCCTGAGCGAGGCTATGCGGTTCAGACCACAAAGATGCGGATGGCTTCCATGGGAAGCCCCCAGCCCTCGGATCCGAGGTATATCCGACGCCAGGCGTTACCATCGCCCAGCCAGCCGCGATTGCGCACGTGTGCGCTACCTATCAACCGTGCGTCCGTGGCGTCGATGTCGCGTATCTTGATCTCCACTTGCTCGAGCGGCTGATTCTCGCCGACTGTGCCTACTCTGAACGATTCATTGACGTTGCGGCACTCCCAGGAGTCCCACCTGCGGGCGCCCACCAGCTTGACACGGGCGCAGATACCGCCGGGAATCGTGGTCATGAAGTTGAGCGCTTCCAAGTTCAGCCCCTGTCCCTGGGTGCCCGCCATTTGCCCAGCACACTTCCAGTCCAGCCAGCCCAGATCCTGGACATGGGCGTTGTAGCAGATGGTGCCGGTCGAGGCCCCGCCGGCCGCCGCCGCGGGCGGTCCGGTGCCGCTCACCAGACCGCTGACGGCCAACGTCAGCACGCCGCCCAGAACGGACATGAATCTACGCATGAAAGAAGGCCCTTCTCTTCGGTGAGCGATTCGGAATGGCATGGTCGGCCTTACCGCCATCGACGTGCCAGGACCCGTACGCAAGCCGTCGGCGGGTACACGCCACCGCTGGCATCCGAAGCCACACCTCATGTGTGAACAGGCCCATGCCCGAGAGGATCTCGGGCCTCGCTCACCGCGAACTCACCGCACACTCACCGTCCTGCGTCACAGCGAGCGGACGCGGCCCGTGAGGGGTTCAGCGGTGGGATGAAGGATTCAGGACAGGTGGCCCGGGATGGATCGCCCGATCGCGGGCCACCCCGCTTCTGGGCTCAGCTGCAGGTGACGCGGATCTCGTTGGACGGTCTGGAGTCGGGCTTTCCTGTGTACGGGTTTCGCCAGGTCACGAGCGTGCGCCAGGTCTGCGTTCCTCGGCCGCCGCAGTCGAAGTAGATCCATTCGACGTATCCGGGACCGTTGATGACCTCATGATTCATCTGGACCCAACGCCAGACGTCCCACCTTTGGATGTAGATGTCGGCACGGCTGTTCTGACCGCAACTGCTGTCGATACTGCCGCTGCCCCAGATGAGGTTGCCGTCCTTGTGGGTGACGCCGACGTGTCCTTGACAGGCCGCGGCGCTTGCGGGATTGGCGGGGCTGAGAGCGGTGATGGACGCAGCGAGCGCCGCTACCGCTACGGAGAACCTGAGCAGTTTCAGCTTCATCGGGGCTCCTTCCGGAAGGTGTTCGGATGAAGCCACTGTCAGCCACGCGGCGGCCGGCGTTCTTGCAGATTCGTGCTCAGTTTGCGTCGGAGCCTGGCCGGTGTGTCGGCGAGGTGACGGCGGATGACATTGGTCATATGAGCCTGATCGACGAACCCGTGGAGGACCGCAAGTTCGGCCAGGTCGGTCATTCCTTCGGCGAGGTGCTCAAGGACCGAGCGGACCCGTAACTCGTTGCGGTATGCCGTGAGGGTCTGCCCGGTCACCTTCTTAAAGACCCGGCTCAGGTGGTGTGGCGACGTACCGACTAACTCGCCGAGCCGTTCCAGCCCGCAGGAGGGGTTGCAGTTGAGCGCCTCCTGGGCCGCGGCGGCCAAAGCGTGATGCGCCATTCGGGTGCTCGGCCACGATGTGGGTCCAGGCCGTTCGGTACGCGCCGGCAAGGCTTCGAGCAGAGAAAGAAGCCTTTCCGCGAGCTCGAAGGAGTCGGTCCTGTCGCGGACCGCCGCGAGTAAGAGACGGTGCTGCAAATCCAGGCCGCTGCAGACGTTCAGCAACCAGTGCTTCCGCTGTGCTCCCTCCACACAGGCGTCGAACGCGGCAGGTGAAAGCCGGATCCAGGTGAATCCGCACCGCCGGCCGAATACACGTTCTACGGTTCCTGCCTTCGCGAAGTAGCCTCGGGTGGCGTCGAGAAACTCTCGGCACCCCGACTCTTCCCGCCGGAACCAGCCCGACCTGACCAAGCAGAGCCCGTCGTCGGTTTCTGGAAGTTCAGGTGACCATCGACACCGCTCGCGGGCGTCTCGGAATCTGATGTCGCCGAGCACCATGCCGCCCGTCGCGGCGAGCCGCCGGCCATGAATCACCATATGCGGATGATGCCGCATGCGATGGGTTGCGGCGGGGGCCCGCCCTTATGTGACAGGGCTTTCGGTTCGGCGAAGCTCGGGTTCTAGCCTTTCCGCATGGATGAGAACGTTTTGCTGGAACGGGCCCGCGCCGGTGACGAGAGAGCGTTCGAGCGTCTGGTGCTGGTCTATCGGGGTGAACTGGCCGCGCATTGTTATCGGATGCTCGGCTCGCCGCACGACGCCGAGGACGCGGTGCAGGAGTCGCTGCTGAACGCCTGGCGTGGGCTGGCGGGGTTCGAGGGGCGTAGCTCGTTGCGTACCTGGCTATATCGGATCAGCACCAACACCTGCCTGCGGCTGAGCGGCAAGAGGGGGCCGCGGGTCACGTCGGCGGATCGGGAGGCGGCTCGTGGCCGTACCGACGATCTCGGGACGTTCGTGGGCGGGCCGGTGTGGATGGAGCCGTGGCCGGACGATCTGGCGTCGGACGAGGCGGGACCGGCCGGCAGCTATCTGCGGCGGGAGGGCGTCGAGCTGGCGTTCGTGGCGGCGTTGCAGCGGTTGCCCGGTACGCAGAGGGCGGTGCTCATTCTGCGGGAGGTGCTGGGGTTCTCCGCGGCGGAGGTGGCCGGGCTTCTGGACACGTCGGTGGCATCGGTGAACAGCGCGCTGCAGCGGGCGGGGCAGACCATGCGCAAGCGGGTGCCCGTGGTCAGTCAGCGCGAGGAACTGGCCGCGCTCGGCGCGGGCGGGCGGCGTGAGCTGGTGGCCTCGTTCATGTCCGCATGGGAGCGAGCGGACGTGGACGGGCTCGTGGCGCTGCTGGCGGAGGACGCGCGGTTCACCATGCCGCCGCTGCCCGCCTGGTTCGACGGGCGGGACGACGTACGCCGCTTCCTGGCGGAGCGTGTGTTCGCGTTCGA
Organism: Nonomuraea sp. NPDC059007; assembly: GCF_042740555.1. Classification (NCBI taxonomy): domain Bacteria; kingdom Bacillati; phylum Actinomycetota; class Actinomycetes; order Streptosporangiales; family Streptosporangiaceae; genus Nonomuraea; species Nonomuraea sp. NPDC059007. Next base: position 8,762 of record NZ_JBHYJD010000055.1, read on the forward strand.
CTGGAGGTTGCGCCCGCTCGAGGCCAACGGTCAGCTCGGCTTCGCCTGCTACCAGCGGGCCCCTGGCGGTTCCGGGTTCGCGGCGGCCGCGATCATCGTGCTGAGCCTGCGGAAGGGGAAGATCGTGGAGATTGCCGGGTTCCTGGACGCGCAGCTGCATCACCTTTTCAGACTTCCGCCGGAAATTTCGCCCGAGGAGCGATGAGTTCGCGGCGGCTTTCGTCTCTGCACTCCTGACAACCGACACAACGGGAGAGCATCATGCGCAAAGTCGTCGTGACCAACATCGTCACCCCGGACGGCTACTTCGAAGGGCCCGGCAAGGACTTCATGGCGATGCCGGAAGAGGACGCCTTCGACGAGTACAACGCCGAACGGTTGCGTGCCGCCGACACCCTTGTGCTGGGGCGCGTGACCTACGAAGGGGCGAAGGCGTACTGGCCGGGAGCCGCCGGCGACGCCGAGACCCGTCCCGTCCTGCGGGAGATGTCGCGGCTCATCAACGCCATGAACAAGGTCGTCGTCTCCGACAGCCTGACGCCGGAGCGGAGCGCGCCCTGGCATGACACGCGTATCGTCAAGCGCGGCCACGCCCATGAGGCGGTGACAGGACTCAAGCGGTCGCCCGGCCGGGACATCATGATCTTCGGCAGCCACGTGCTCTGGAACGACCTGCTCACGCACGGCCTCATCGACGAGTTGCACCTGATGATCGGCCCCAAGATCCTCGGCGGCGGCACTCCGGCCTTCGAACTTCCCGCGCCGATGTCCCTGCGCCTCCTGGAAGCCAGGCCGCTGCCGTACTCCCAGCTCGTCTTGATCCGGTACGGCGTCTAGCGGGACGTGGCGCTGCCGGAGGACCTGACAACCTTGAGGGCCCGGGGCCGGATATTCGGTGGTCTGCCTGCCCCCGAGGACGCAAGATGGTGCGCATGACTCTGGCCACCCCCGTACTGCACACCGCTCGCCTGCGACTGCGGCCGTTCACCGATGCCGACAAGGAGGACCTCTTCGCGCTGCACAGCAGCAGCTACGTGCTGCGCTACTGGGACTCTCCGCCGTGGACCGAACGGGCTCGCGCCGAGCGCTTCATCGAGATGTGCCGGAAGATGGAGGACGAAGGTAGCGGGGCCCGGGTGGCCATCGAGCGTGCTTCTGACGGGGTCTTCGTCGGGTGGTGTGGTCTGACCGGATGGAACCCGGACTACCGCAGTGCGTCGTTGGGCTACGTTCTCCACGATGCGATGTGGGGCCGCGGCTTCGCGACGGAGGCCGCGCACGCCTTGCTGAAGTGGGCATTCGACACACTGGACCTGAATCGAGTCCAGGCCGAGGCTGATACGCGCAATGCGGCGTCCGCCCGGGTGCTGGAGAAGCTGGGATTCATGCGTGAAGGGACGTTGCGGGAGGATTGCATCGTGAACGGCGAGGTATCCGACTCGTGGGTGTTCGGGTTGATCAGGCGAGAATGGCGACCGTCGGACGCGCCGACCCCAGAGCCCCGTCAGGTTCACATTGTGAGATAGCGTTGCCGTCCGAAGCAGCCCTTCCACGGCGACGCTTGCGCGAGGGCCTCGGAAGAGCGTTCAGGTGCAGGCACCGGATCGTCCTGCCTGCCCTCGCCCGTCAGGGACTCGACCGCATGATCCGGCAGCTCGACGAGGATGCCGTAGGTGCAGCCCAGCAGGACGGACACCATCAGCCGCCGCACAATGTTCGATCCGGCCATGTGGTGCCCTAGGGTTCGGTGTCGTGTCTCGACGATCATGGATTCTGTGGAGCGTGGCATTACTGGTCACGCTGATTCCCGACGTCTTCTTCTGGATCCGATCGCTCCTGGCCGGAGATGACGGCGGCAAGAGTTACGTGTGGATGTCCGCGGGTTCGTGCCTGGGCAACCAGATCGACGACCTGATCAGGTACCCGGAACGCATGGTCAGGCTCCTGCCCCTCTTCTGGTACGGCGGCGCCCCCATGATCGTCGCAGCCTGGGGCGGCTGGTACCTGAGCGTGCGGACCGGGCGTGACCGGCTCGGCAGGGTCATCGCCCGCTCGGCCGCCGTGATCCTGCTCCTCCTCCGCCTCCCTGAGCTCCTGCTGTTCACGCTCGACGGGGCGCTGGGCCGGGAATGCCTGGACGCGTGGGGCCCGCCCGCGATAGTGAGCCGGAACGCGGGCATGGATCTCTACTTCCTGGCGCCGCCCATCCTGGTTCTGCTCGCGGTGCGCCCCGTTCGCCGCGGTTTCGTCAGGAGAGGCCGCTTCGCCCGTACGGCGGTCGCGGTCCTGACCCTGATGACCACCCTCCTGGTCGTGGACCAAGCGGCCCCTCCCGGCAAGGTGAGCAGCGAACGGGAGCTCGACTGCGCCGGTTTCGGCGACGGCACCGCAAACGACCTGACCAAGGCGGAGAAGGACTTCCTGTGCCGGGTCCGCGGCTACGACTCCTTCATGGACGATGGCATCGAGAGCTGGGCCGAGGTTCCCGACCGGGTGGTCCTGGCCCAGGGCCATGACCTGTGCCGCGTGGCCGAACAGCATGAGGGCGACACCGGCGCTCCCGCCGTGCGCGAGGCACCCCACGCGGCGCTGGCCGGCGCGCTGGGAGCGTTGTGCCCCGCGGTGGCCAGGGCCCAGGAACTGGCCGGTCAGCGCGGGCAGGCGGAAGAGGCCGCGTACTTCGCCGGCAAGGAGAAGGCCTGCGCCGCGCACCCCGCGCACCGCCCGAAGATCGAACCGGTCCGGCGACACCACGCCACCATGTGGACCGAGTTCTGGACCATCAACGGATGGGACGACGGATACGAAGGCACCAACCCCGAGCTGGTCAGAGACCTGGTCGGAAGTGAACGGGGCGCGCTGACCATCTGGGCGGCCGACAAGATCGGGCACGCCTGCGTGACCACCGAGTCCTACACCCAGCGGCCGCCGCTGGAGACCAAGGGGTGGAGGGAGGTGGTCGAGGTCGCCTACGAGAGCCCGACCGGTTCGCTGGCCCTCGCCGACGGCAGGGGGACCACGTCGCCCAAGCTGACGGCCAGCGGGCCAGGGTCCTACCGGGTCCGGGTCCACCTGCGTGGCCGTGACCTCGTCTACCAGGTTCCCTACCCGCCGGACGCCGCCGTGGAGCTGCTGATCATGGTGTTCCCCGGCGAGCGGAAGGAGCCGGCCGTCTACCGGTGACGGAGTCCGGATCACGACGGCCATCTGGCAGGAGGGCGCGATCACATCTCACGTGCGTGGAGTTCCTTCGGTCATCCACGCACGGTTCGTAGAACGTCGCACCCGTTCGAGCGGCACCTCCACGCGGCTGCCTGGCCGTACGTCCTCGGTGAGCCCGGTCAGCCGGCGTACCAGGGCCATGCCGCCGGGGTTGCGCGGCATCGTGAAGGCCAGCCTGTCGACGTCGAGCGCGCGCAGCTCGTGCCAGAGCCGTGCTGCCGTCGGCAGGGCCAGCTGCCGCCCGCGCAGATCCGGCCGGATCACGAAGGCGCTCACCTCACAGGTACCGGGTTCAGGCCGGTGGAGCCGGACGGCGATGACACCCATGAGCCCCAACCCCGGGTTCCCTCTCCGGGGTCTGTCGGCCACCAGCAGTACCCGCGTGTCCGCGAGCGCCTCCCGGAGGCCGTCCCGCTCGGCGTGCTCACCCGCCGCCTCCAGAGCGGCGGCCATCGACACCATGCCGGGCTCGTCGTAGGGCTCATAGTCCCGCACGATGTATCCGTCGTTGAGTTCGATCTCCAGGTAGGCGTCGTCCTGGCACGGCGCGTGCAGCGGATGCCGCCGGGCGCAGCCGGGATCCCAGTGGCCGGCGTAATGGATCAGCGAAGCGGCCAGATCGGAGTGGGCTGCCGCCCAGAGGTCATCGAACAGGAACCACTGCGCGTGTCCGAAGTAACCGCTGTGGACGCACATCTGGGCGAGATGGTCGCCGAGGTGGATGAGCGTACGGCCGGGGTCGCGCTCGTCCTCCGGGGTGAAACCGTTCAGCAGACGCAGTGCCCTGGCGTGCGCTTCCTGGTGCGGTCGGGCCAGCGCCGCCAGGTGACGCCGGCGAGCGGCGGCGGATTCCGGGATGGACTCGTCCGGCCACCTGTTGCGACGCTCCAGCGCGGCACCGATCCGTTCCTCGCCCGGGGCCGTCAGCGCCCGCAGGGTCAGCAGTTCCTCGTCCCAGCGCTCGGGATCGGCATCACTCTCGCGCAGGGCCGCCGCCAGCTCCGGCAGCCGCACACCGGGCAAGACGGTGGGCCGGAGTCCGCCCGCGCTCCGATCGCCATCGGGGAAGTCAAGGATGACCGCATAGGTGACGCCCACCTGGCCCGCGTGGCTGAGCTCGGTTCTGATCGGGGGCACGGGTGGCTCGAAGGTCCTGCCCTGGTCTGCCGGGGTGTCCGGCAGGCGCCAGCCCTCCTCCCACACGGGATAGGCCCAGCGTTCAGGCTCGGCCAGCACGAGCGCGTCGTCGGCGAAGTAGTAGGCGAGCTTCACGTCGTCATCGTTGGTGAGGACCCGCACGCTGTGGTCGTCCACGCGCAACTCCTCCTCGTAGTAGAGGTGCTCCCGCATCAGCCGCCGCAGCTCAGCCATGCTCTCGGGAGCCGGCTCGCCCGTCTCGAAGATGCTGCCGAGGCCGTAGACATCGGTGCCGAACTCGCGGCGTACCCACTCATAGGCGTCCTCCCCGGCGGCCTCGTACCAGGACCTGCGGAACCAGTCCAGGACGGAGAGGCCGGGATAGTGCCGCACCAGCTTGCTGAGCGGGCCCTCGTACCAGCTGCGATAGACGAAATACATCCCGCGTCCCATCCGTGGTCGACTGCAGCGATCATGGCAGATCCGTAGGACAAATCCGGAAAAGGTGACTCTTCTCTGAGTGCGTGAAGTGTGACATGTTACACGCGACATAGTTGTTATCGAGAGGAAGGCGTGACGTGCGCACGTTATCCGTCGTGCTCTTATCCGGCCTTGTCCTGGGCCTGGTGCCCGGGACCGCTGCCGCCGGGCCAGACCCCCATCCCGCGAAGGTCTCATCAGCGGTCCACCGCGACCGGCCGGTCAACCCCATCGCCGACGAGGAGCGCGCCCTGCGCACCAAGGCCATGGAACAGACGCTGGGGACCACCGCCCCTCTGGCGCGCGGTCGTGCGCCCAAGGTCGGCCGGTAGTACGTGGAGCTGGCCCTGGAGCGCAAGGACCGGGTTTTCACGGTCCTGTCCGAGTTCGGGGACAAGGTCGACAATGAGACACGGCACAACGGCCAGATCAGGTACGGCGGCGCCCCCGGCCCGCTGCACAACCAGATTCCCGAACCCCGGCGAGGATACGACAACCACACCTTGTGGAGACCGGATTTCAACCGCGCCTACTACCAGGACATCTACTTCGGCCAGGGCAACTCGCTGCGCAGCTTCTACCGGCTCCAGTCCTCCGGCCGCTACGACATCGGCGGCTACGTCTCCGACTGGGTGAAGGTCCCGTACAACGAGTCGCGCTACGGCACCCCGCGCTGCACCTCGGGACTGGACTGCGACACCCCGGTCTTCGACTTCGTCCGCGACTCGGTCACCGCCTGGTACGAGGCCGAGCGAGCCAAGGGCCGCAGCGTCGCGGACATCGCCGCCGAGCTGAAGACCTTCGACGTCTGGGACCGCAGTGACCACGACAACGACGGAGACTTCGACGAGCCCGACGGATACCTCGACCGTTTCCAGGTGATCCATGCCGGTGTCGACGAGACCTGGGGCGGCGGTGCCCAGGGCGCCGACGCGTTGTGGGCCGTCAGCCACGACGCCTACTGGAACCTGCGCGGCCAGGCGGGCCCCGCCGGCAACCTGCGCGGCGGCGTCCAGATCGGCGAGACCGGCATCTGGGTCGGCAAGTTCCTGACCGCCGGCGAGAACAGCGGCGTCGGCCTCATCGCCCACGAATACGGCCACGACCTCGGGCTTCCCGACCTTTACGCGTACGGCGAAGGAGGGGACAACGGCGTCAAGTTCTGGTCGCTGATGTCCGACGCCTCCTACCTCGGGCGTAAGCACGGACCACTCGCGGAGTACCCGGGCGACCTCGACGCCTGGAGCAAGCTGCGCCTGGGCTGGCTGGATCACGAGCGCGCCCGGGCCGCGACCTCCTCCGCACACACCCTCGGCGTCAGCTCCTACAACACTCGCGATCCGCAGGCCGTACTCGTCGACCTGCCGCCACGTACGGTCAGCACCGAGCTGACCACCCCGGCACAAGGCTCCTACCAATGGTGGAGCGGCAAGGGCGACTACCTCAACGAGACTCTCACCCGGCAACTGGACCTGACCGGCGTCACGGACGCGACGCTCACCGCGAAGGTCTGGTACCAGATCGAGCAGGACTTCGACTACCTCTACACCGAGGTGTCCCTCGATGGGAAGGCATGGACCCAGGTCGGTGACAGTCTGACCGGCACCTCGGATTGGCGGGACCTGAGTGTCGACCTCCGTGCGTACGCCGGGAAGAAGATCTGGTTCCGGTTCCGCTACTCCACCGACACCAACACCGTCGAGAACGGTTTCGTGGCCGACGCGATCAACCTGCCGGGGGTCTTCTCGGATGACGTCGAGAGCGGCGACAACGGCTGGACCGCGGTGGGCTTCAGCCGCGTGGGCCGGGTCGGAACCAAGGACCACCCGCGCGCCTATCTCGTGGAGAACCGCCGCTACACCGGATACGGCCAGTACCTCAGGACCGGACCGTACAGCGCCGGGTTCCGCAACGACCCCGAGCGGGCCGAGATCTTCGAGCGCTTCCCGTACCAGGACGGTGTGCTCGTCTGGCTCTGGGACACCTTCCACGCCGACAACAGCACCCAGAACCACCCGGGCGAGGGCCTGATCCTGCCGATCGACGCCCGAGCGGTGCCGCTGCGGTGGAAGGACGGCGCTCGGGCCGGAGGGCGGGTCCAAGTCTTCGACGCCACCTTCGGCCTGGCCAGGACCGACAGGCTGCGGTTGCGCAAGGACGGCGTCGAGACGGTCTTCCCCGCCCGGCCGGGCATTCCCGTCTTCGATGACCACACCGGGGTGTACTGGGACGCCGCCTACCCCACCCTCGGCGTCCGCCCGCCGGACACCAACACCAGGATTAGGGTGATCCGAGAAGCCGACCAGGGGCGGCGCACGACCATCACGGTCGGCCCGGCCACCTGACCCGATGGCCGCCATGAGCCCGGCATGCCACGTCTGGCGGGCTCGTACCCTCGTGGAACGGCGCTCGCGCCCGGCGACACCCACGGCTGGGGGACGCCCCGGTTGGGCTATGCGCGGGTCGCGAGGTCGAACAGGGTCGTCAGCTCACGGGCGTAGCCCGGCAGGTCGAGGCCGGCAGCGCTCTGCAGCAGGAACGGCAGGCCGTCGAGGCTCCGCTGAATGGTCGCGGCCATGACGAACGTGTCGAAGTCGCGGAACTCGCCGTCGGCCTGGCCCTTGCGCAGGATGGCCTGGACGCGCCCGACGGCGGTGCGGTCGTCCGCGGGATCGTAGGAGCCGGCGCCGTCACCGTCGCGGAAGTTCAGGAAGATCGACATCAGGGCCTGCATCTGCGTCCGATGCTCGGCGATGAACTCGACCACGCCGGTGATGTACGCGCGGAGCTCGGTGCGCGCGTCCGGCTGGCCGGTCAGCCGCTCGGTGAGGAACCGGCCGAGCAGTCCGTAGACCTCGGTCACGACGGCGCTCATCAGCTCGGCCTTGCCCGCGAAATGGTAGGAGATCAGCCGCGTGCTGCTCAGGCCAGGCGCAGGCCGGGTACCACGTCGTCTTCAGCGTGCTGATCCCGATCATGCTCGTGGACATCCTCTTCCCGGCCCACCGCGATCGGCCCTACCTGCGACCGGGTGGTCTCGCCGGCGTCGCCGCCCTCGCGGTCCTCGGTGTCGGCATGGTACGCATGACCATCCCGCCTTCGCAGGACCCCGGATATCAGGCACCGGTGGCCGTTCTCGCGGGTGTCGTGCTCGCGGTCGCGATCCTGGCCGTGCTCGCCCTGCGCGTACTGCCGGGCCGTACCCCGTCACCGGCCCCCGCGAGCCGTCTCCCACAGCCCGCGGCGGCCGGGCTGCTCGCCCTGCTGGCCACGTTCGGATTTCTGGGCCTGCTGTTCCCGGCGGGAGATCCGCCGGCGTTCGGCGAAGGGGCGTGGACTCTCGTGCCGATGGCGATGGCGGCGGCCATCGGCGCCGGTGCGGGATGGCTGTTCCTGCGGTGGTCGGCAACCGGCGGATGGAGCGATCAGCACCGGATCTGGGCGGCGGGCGGTGCGCTGATGGCCCATTCCGTCGTGGCCGTGTACGTCTTCGCGTCGAGCACCTTCGACCGCGTCGGCCAGATCGTCCTCGCCGCGATCACGGTCCTCCTGCTCGCCCTGCTGGCACGACGGACACGCCGCGCCGCGCCCTGCCTCTGACGGTGCGTCCCCATGGCTTGACGATGGAGAGCACCGTGGCGAGGAAGAGGACGGCCAGCATCACGACCGACCCGGCGATCAGGCCCGGCTCCAAGGAGCCGACGTCGGCCCGCGGATCGGCCAGGGTGGCCGCGAGCGCGGCCTTCACCCCCTGGGCGGTGTACGCGTATCCGAAGACCATGGCGAAGACGGTGAGCACCAGCTTGGTGATCACCCACCAGTGGTGCAGGACGCGCCACTTGGTGTACAGCGCCAGCACCAGACCGGTGATCAGCGCGGCCAGACTCCCCGGGATCATGATCGCCGTGTCGCTGACATGCATCAGCTCGTAAGCCGCGGGCCGCAGCGGCTTTCCGCCGCTGGTCAGCGCCACGACGCCCATGACGAGCATGGCGTAGCACCCGCCCAGCCAGCCCACCGAGGCGCTCACGTGCAGAACCAGCCACACCTTGCGTGCACTGGGCTTCATCCGCCAGGTGATGGCGGTATGGACTGTTCTCATGTGATGCCCTCCTGCGTGATCGACGACGATGCCTCCAGCACACAGGCGATCGGCAGCCGGGCGAATCACGGCAGATGCCACTCTTCTTGGTATAGCTGGCTGTCATGGCACGGGCGTACAGACGTCCTAAGCTGCGACGGTGTGGAGAGCACGCATCCGCGAGAGGCGGCGAGGCTCCTGGCCTCCGCCGCCCCCTGGCGCGCCTGGGCCTACGCGGCGACCGGCGCCCTGCTCGGCGGCGGCACGATGGCGGTGGTGCTGACGCTCGTCCTGGTGGGCGCGACGCTGGCGCCGGTTCTCGTGGGATTCGTCCCGCTCACGGCGGCGGGGCTGGCCGGGATCCCGGTCGGCGCCATCGAACGCCGGCGGCTGCGATTGCTGGGCCTGCCGGCGCACCCCAGCCCTCACCGGACGCTGCGCGGCGCGGGGACCGTGGCCTGGCTGCGCACCAGGCTCCGTGAGAACGCCTCCTGGCGAGAGTTCGCCTACACCATGGCGCTGATCGCCGGACTGTGGCTGCTCGACTACGTGGTCGCGGCCGTCCCTCTCGCCTGCCTGGTCTGCCTCGCCGCACCTGTCGTCTATCTGGTGTCCGGGCCGGTGGACGTCCTCGGCATCCATCTGGCCACGCTGGGGGACTCGCTCCTGACGGCTGGATTCGCCGGGCTCGGGCTGGTCGCCGCGGCCTATCTGGCCGTCGCGGTCGCGAGCGTCCGCGTCGCGGTGGTCCGGGTACTGCTCGCGCCGCCACCGTCCGAGGCCCCTGACATGGAGACGGTCGGCTCCAGCGGCCGGCTGCTCGACGCGTTCGACGCCGAGCGACGACGTATCGAGCGTGACCTGCACGACGGCACCCAGCAGCGGCTGGTCGCGCTCGGCGTGATGCTGGACATGGCGCGGATGGGCGTGGAAGACCCTGAGCTGCGCGGTCTCCTGTCCCGAGCCCATCGGGAGACGCTCACGACGCTCGACGAACTGCGCGATCTCGTCCGCGGCATCCATCCGCGGGTGCTGACCGAGCGCGGCCTGCCCGAAGCCGTCGCCGAGCTGGCCAGAGCTCACCCCCTGGCGATCCGGGTGAAGGTCGAGGTACCGGGCAGGCTCGCGCCCGGCGTGGAGAGCACCGCGTACTTCGTGGTCTGCGAGGCGCTGGCGAACGTCGCCAAACACGCCCAAGCCGGTGACTGCTGGGTCAGCGGGCGGATCGTCCGCGACGTACTGATCCTGGAAGTAGGCGACAGCGGGCGGGGCGGCCTCGCCCCTCGGGAGGACGGAGGCGTTCGAGGCATGGCCGATCGGGTGGCCGCGGTGGGCGGCCGGGTGAAGTTCGACAGCCCAGAAGGAGGGCCGACCGTGCTGCGCGCCGAGATCCCCTGCCTGCCACAGGCGATGACGGCATGAGAGTCGTGCTGGCCGAGGACTCCGGCCTGCTCCGGGAAAGCCTGGTCAACCTCATCACGCACTTCGGCCACGAGATGGTGGCCGCGGTGGCCACGGCCGGCGACCTGCGTACCGCTGCCGCTGAAACCCGGCCCGACATCGTCGTCACCGACGTACGCATGCCGCCCGACCACACCGACGACGGCCTGCGGGCCGCGATCGAGCTGCGCCGCGGCCGCCCCTCGCTGCCCGTGCTGGTCCTCAGCCAGTACGCCGACACCGCCTCGCTCACCGAGTTGCTGCGCAGCGGTGGCGCCGGCACCGGCTACCTGCTCAAGGACCGGGTGGCCGACGGAGCCCAGTTCGTGGCGACCATGTGCGAGGTCGGCGAGGGTGCGACGGTGATCGATCCGGATGTGGTGCGGCGGCTGCTCACGCACCGGGACGACCCCTTGCTGCGGCTCAGCGCCCGCGAGCTCGAAGTGCTGGCCCTGATGGCCGAGGGCCGGTCCAACGCCGCCATCGGCAGGGAACTGGTCATCTCCGACGTAACCGTCTCCAAGCACATCGGCAGCATCTTCACCAAGCTGGACCTGATCGAGGACCAGGTCAGCCACCGAAGAGTCCTGGCGGTTCTCAGCTACCTGCGCGGCTGACCGCGTCGCTCCTTGCAAATTGTCTTTGCAAAGAGTCTTTGCATCTCGTAGTCTGGTCTCATGCCTGATCCGCCGGGTCCCCAAGAGATCACCGACGTCGAAGCGCTGAAGCTGCTGGCTCACCCCATGAGGCAGCGGATCGAGCGGCAGCTACGGCAGGGCCCGGCCAACTCCACGACACTCGCCCGCGCCCTGGGGGAGAGCAGCGGGCTGACCAGCTACCACCTCCGGCAACTGGCCAAGCACGGCTTCATCGAAGAGGTCCCCGAGCTGTCACGGGGACGGGAGCGATGGTGGCGTCATGTGCCGGCGGATCGCCGGATTCCGCCTTACAGCAGGCAGAGCCCGGAGATGCGGGAGGTGGTCGAGGAGATGAATCGCCTCGACTTCGCCGACGAGCTGGAGCAGTTCACCCGCTTCCAGCTCCAGCGCGGGCAGATGGGGGAGTGGGCCGACGCCCTGGCCTGGTCCCGCTCGACGATCAAGCTCACGGCCGATGAGCTCACCGAATTCCTTGAGGAGTATGTGAAACTGCTCTACCGCTTCAAACGGCCGGAGAAGGAGACGCCACCCGGCGCGCGTGTCGTGCTCGCGCGGCTGCTGGCCTTCCCCGCACCCGCCGACGGCGAGTGAATCCGGGCCGCCGAGTGCCAGCTCGGCGGCCCAGGAACGGAATCCGCATCACCACGCCCGCGAAGGGCGTGTTTCACCGTGCGCGAATACCGCAAAGAAAGGAGAGCAGCTCATGCTGCTCCGACGCAAGTTGCCGGCCCTGTTACTGCTGCTGGCCGCTGTTCTGCCAGCCGGCCCCGTCCGGGCCGAGACCCGGGACGTGCGCAGCGGCGACGTCACCTTCACCGGTGCCGGCGGAGTGACCCTGCACGGGACGATCATCGGCCCGAAGACGACGAAGGGGCGCGGCCCGGCCATCGTCATGGTGCACGGCGCCGGCCCGGTCACCCGGGACGAATATCGGGACGAGGCGGAGGCGTACGCCAGACAAGGGGTCGTGACCTTGATCTACGACAAGCGCACCGACGGCTACTCCACCGTGCGGCGGGACTACGGGATGCTCGCCACCGACGCCCTCGCCGCCGTGCGGACCCTGCGCGCCCGCCCCGAGGTCGACCCGGACAGGGTCGGCATCTGGGGACTGTCGGAGGGCGGCTGGGTGGCGCCCCTGGCGGCGGCGCGTTCGGCGGACGTCGCCTTCGTGATCGTCGCGGGGGCGGTCGGCACCACCCCCGCGAGACAACAGGCGTGGGCGTACGGCGAGCGGCTCCGCCATGCCGGGATCCGCGGATCGCTCATCCCGGCGCTGCAACGACGTCTCATCCGTTACGCCGTCGCCAGCGGGCTGTTCGGCGAGGCCGCCCACGATCCCGTACGCGGCTGGGAACGTGTCCGCCAGCCGGTCCTCGCGGTATGGGGAACCCTGGATCGGGAGGCGGTGCCCGCGGAGAGCGCGAAGATCATTGCCGGGGCGCTGGCCCGGGGCGGCAACGAACACTACGCCATCCGCTTCATCGCCGGCGCCCGGCACAACCTCAACGGCACCCGGGACGACGGCTTCGACCGGCCCGACCTGCTGCCCGCGGCGTACGCCACGCTGGAGGTCGCCTGGATCAAGAGCCTGGCCGGCGGGCCGCCGCCGATCCGGATCGGCAGCCCGCCGCCCCAGGCACAGGCGAGCCGCCCGGTCGACGGGCCGCTCGCGTGGTACGAGGCTCCGCAGTGGCAGCTGGTCGCGTTCGTGCTCTTCGCGATGGCTTGCCTGAGCTACCCCGTCGGGGCGCTGGTGCGCCGGGGGCGCGGACGCCGCGGCGCCCCCGTGGCCGCCCGGCCCGCCCGCGTGTTCGTCGTCGCGCTGACGGCGACGGTGATCGGCTTCCTCGCCTATCTGGGCGTCCTGATCCTCACCGGCGCGACCGTGATCGGGCCGGTCGTCCTCGCCCGGTCCGTCCCGTGGCTGCTGCTCCAGGTCCTCGCCGTGACCGTGGTCGCCGCCGGAATCGCCACCGGCGCCGCCGCGTGGCGATCGCGGCGTTCCCTGTCCCGTGGCGGCCGGCTCCGGCTCGGCGTGCTGATCGCGGCCGCCGCGGCGTTCCTGCCGTGGGCGCTGTACTGGGGACTCGTTGTTCCGTAGACACCCCTGTCCGAGTGGAATCGGCGGTCACACCACTTCGCCATCCGCGTGGACGGCGGGGTGGTCCTCGAGGTATGACCTGCCCCACGTGTCGAGCAGGCCGACGATGGTCTCCAGGCTCCTGCCCGTGTCCGTGAGTGAGTACTCGACCCGGGGCGGCACCTCGCGGTAGACCATGCGCGAGATGATCCCGTCCTCCTCCAGTTCCCGGAGTTGGCGGGTGAGCATGCGGGGGGTGATGCCGGGCATCTCCCGCTGGAGTTCGCCGAAGCGGTGCGTGCGCTGGAGCAACTTGTAGACGATCGCCAGCTTCCAACGGCCGCCGAGGATCTCCATGGCCACCTCGACCATGCAGTTGGCGGGCTTGTCGTGCAACCCCTTACGCACCGGTGACCTCTATTTCTATACAAATCGTCACTATGACACATGAAAGACAGTACTTGTAGAATATGCACTATTATCCCCAGGCTGGTGCCTATGCACCAGGACATCCATCCACCCTCGACACCTCACAAATGGGCAGTACTCGCCGTCATGTGCGCGAGCCTGTTCCTGGTCGGCATCGACGTGACCGTGCTGCACGTCGCCCTGCCCAGCCTGTCCAGGGACCTGAAGCCCGGCGCGAGCGCGATGTTGTGGATCGTCGACAGCTACTCGCTCACCCTCGCGGCGTTGCTGGTGACCTTCGGCACCCTGGGAGATCGGCTCGGCCGCAAGCGCATGGTGCTGGCCGGGTTCGCCGTGTTCGGCGTGATCTCGGCCGCGGCGGCGATGTCCACCACGACCGCCCAACTCGTCGGGGCAAGGGTCCTGCTCGGCGTGGGAGCGGCGATGATCATGGCGTCCACCGTGGCGATCATCAGATCGGTCTTCCCCGACGCCCGCGAGCGGACGATCGCGCTCGGGGCGTGGACGGCGGCGCACAGCGCGGGCGCGATGCTCGGCCCCGTCCTCGGCGGGCTGCTCCTCGAACACTTCTGGTGGGGCTCGGTCTTCCTGGTCAATCTGCCCATCGTGGCTCTGGTGCTGATCATCGGTGCCCGGCTCATCCCTGAGTCCAAGGATCCCGCGCCGCGCCGCTGGCGCCCGGCGGACGCGGCGCTGTCGGTCGCCGCCCTCGGTCTCATGGTCTACGGGCTGAAGCACCTGGCCGAGGATCCGTCGCTGGTGCCGGCGGTCGCCGGGTCGGCCGGAATGGCGCTGGCGGTGCTGTTCGTGCTGCGCCAGCGGCGTGACTCCGAACCGCTGCTGGATCTGTCGCTGTTCGCCGACCGCCGGGTCAGCGTCGCGACGGTGAGCGTGCTGGTCTGCTTCGGCGCCAACACGGCGCTGCTGTTTTTCCTCACCCAATGGTTCCAGCTCGTGGACGGGCTCACTCCGTTTCAGGCCGGTTTGTCGCTCGTGCCGCTGGCTGCCGCCAACGCGGTGGGCGCGGCCGCGGCACCGTGGCCGGCGGCACGCTGGGGACGCCGTTCGAGCGTGGCGGCGGCGCTGGCCGCCCTCGGTGCGGCACTGGCCGTTCTCCCACTGGCCTTGGGCGGGCCCGCCGTACCCCTTGTGCTGGTCCTCGCGGGAGCGGCCGCCGGGGTGGTGATGACGCTCGGCGCGGACCTGGTGATGTCGGCGGCCAGCCAGGAGCGTGCGGGACAGGCGGCCGCCATCCAGGAGACCTCGTTCGAGCTGGGTGCGGGGCTGGGCATCGCGATCCTGGGTACGGTCGTGTCGGTCGTCTACCGCGCCGCGCTGCCCGGCCCGCCGTCCGAGGCGAGCCAATCGCTCGGCTCAGCCGTCGACAGCGCCGCGACGCTCCCGCCCGACCAGGCGGCCAACCTCCTCCAGGTGGCACGAGGCGCATTCCACACCGGCCTGAGCACCACCCTGACCGCCGCCGCGGTCGTTCTGTGGCTGACCGCCGCCATGGCCATGGCACTGCTGCGAAACACACCCGCCCACGATCGCCTGTGACCTCGGCCTGCACCCTGACGAACGCACCCGCCTGCCCGGGTTTCTCGGGCCGTCGGCGGTCGGCCTCCGGCGGGAGCCGGAAGGTCGGCGGGCTCAGGCGTCCGGCTCGCTCGTGTGCCGGAGGATGGCGGCGGCGATGCGGGGGAGTGCCGGTGCGGGCAGGGTGTGGCCCATTCCCTCGATGGGCATCAGGACGCCGCCGGGGATCGCCGCGGCCAGCGCGCGGCCCTGGTCGAAGGGGGCCATGGGGTCCTCCGTGCCGTGGATCACCAGCGTGGGAGCCGTGATCGAGCCGATCAGATCCGAACGGTCGCGCGAGGCCATCACCGCGAGGATGTGGTTGCGCATCGAGTGAGCCATGTCGCCGGCCCGGGCCGCTTCCCGCTCGATGATCCGGCGCGTGGCCGCCTCGTCGAACGAGGCGAGGGAGCCCGACAGGATGCGGGCCAGGTCGATCCGGGACTGGATGCGCTGGTCGTCGGTGGTGGGGGGATCGGTGGCCTGCCGGGTGTCCCAGGCGACCAGTCGCGGGTCGCGCTCCGAGCCGCGGAAGGTACCGGTCTGCGGGTCGACGGCGGCGGCCGCGGACATGACGGCCGTCAGGGTGCGTACCCGGGCGGGGTGTTCCAGGGCGATCTCCTGCGCGATCATGCCGCCCATCGAGGCTCCGACCACGTGCGCGGCCTTGACGCCCAGCCCGTCGAGCAGGCCGATCGCGTCGTCGGCCAGGTCGGTCAGGGTGTAGGGGCGGGTCGCGTAGTCGACGGAGCCGGACAGGCCGGTGTCGCGGTTGTCGTAGCGAATGACACGGCGCCCTCCGGCCCGCAGCATGTCACACAGGTCGTCCGGCCAGGAGGTTCCCTGGGCGCCGAGCCCCATCACCAGCAAGATCGCCGGGTCGGCCGGGTCTCCCAAGGTCTCGCACCACAGCCGGATCCCGTTGCTCTCGACCCAGCGTTCCATCGCGTGCTCCCGTCTGTGGCAGACTGCTTCCGGCAAAAAGTATAGGCCCGTTAACTTTTTGTCGGAAGTGGTCAGGGAGCGGGTGCCCGTATCACCGCGAGCATCTGCGCTCTCAGGTGGTCGCGGACCACCGCGAGGTCGCCACCGAGCCGGGCAGCGATCACCGGCGTGACCATGCCCATGACGGAGATGACCGCGATCTGGGCGGCCAATGCGGACAGGTCCGGCCGTACCTGGAGCAGGAGGGAGACCCACTCCTCGCGCACCACGCGCATCGCACGGATGAGACGCCGGCGGTCCTCCTCGGGGAGCCTCGGTAGTTCACCCTGCAGGATCAGCATCAGCTCCTGGTTCTCCAGGGCGAATGCCGCGAACCACTCGATGAGCGCGACCAGTCGCTCCTCGGGCGCCTGCTCCCGCGCGGTCAGTACGGCCCGCCCGCCCTCTCCCAGCCGTTCCAGCGACAACTCGATCAACGCGATGAGGATGGCCTGCTTGCCCGCGAAATGCCGGTAGACCGCGGGCCCGCTGACGCCGGCCGCCGCGCCGATGTCGTCGATCCCGGTGAGGTCGTAGCCGCGTTCGACGAACAGGCGGGCGGCCTGCAGCAGGATGACCCGTTTGCGCGCCCCGTGCTTGCGCCCGCTGCCGACGAAGGCTTCCAGCTCGGCCATCACGGGCCCGTCTGATGTCACCGCCCGCCTCCGTTCCTGTCCTTGGTGACGCTCAACGTACGACACCCAGACGTCGGCGTGTGAGCCAGGAGGTCCCGAATGATCTGGTGTACGGTCTCCCGCTCCCCGGCAGGCGCGCCCATCAGGTCTATGGAGGGCGGCAGCGCGTACAGGATGATCAGGGTTCGGGAGTCTCGCCGCGGTGGATGAGATCGAGCACGGCGTCGCGGACGTCGTTGAAGACGGCGATGGTCTCCTCGGCTGCTGCGGCGATGGCCGCCCGGCTGGGTGGGGTGGCGGGTTCGAGCAGGGTGGCCATGGTGTCGGCGAGGACTTCGACGGGGTCGTCGACACCGGCCGGGGCGATGGCCGGTTCGGAGACGGCGGCGAAGAATCCACCGAGTACGGCGTGCACGACATACGTCTGGCGAGGCAGGGGCTGGTCATGGCGGATCAGGCCGTGGCGGTGCAGGATCGGCATGACCGCCGAGCACATGGCGGCGGGATTGATGCGGGCGAACAGCTCACGGTCGGCGGGCTCTTCGTCGAACAGCCGCAGGAGTTCCGTGTCGCCCCTGTAGGTGCGGTGCGCCAGCGGGAGTTGGTGGGTGGTGCGCAGGAGCAGTGCGGCCAGGTGACGAGGCTGGACCGTCGCGGGGTCGGCGGTGATGCGGCCGATGCTCTGGTCCATCAGCGTCAGCAGGTCACGGGCGAACAGTCCGCGAATGAGGTCTTCCTTGCTCGGCCAGTACAGATAGACGGTGCCCTTGCCGACTCCGGCCGCGCGGCTGATCTCGGACACCGTGACCTTGCCCGCGCCGTGGTCGAGCACCAGTTCGCGTGCGCTGTCCAGGATGCGGGCGGCTTTGCGCGAGTGGTGTTCGACCAGCTGGCTCATCGGGTTCGTTCCTCTTGTTCCAGATCCGGGACGTCTCAGACGGCGGCGACGTCCACCTCTTTGTTGCTCATGTCCGGGCCTATTATCTTGCCCAGGAACTGCCCGATGGCCGGGGTGTGCACGAGGCGCATCATCAAGGTGCGCAGGAGCCGCTCCTTGCGGTCATGCGGAGTGAAGATCTTGCGCATCTGCAGCGCGCTGTTCTGCTCGGTATGGATGAAAGGCCGCATCCTGGCCTCCCACGCCCGCAACGCGCCAGGCTGGTCACCCGGGTGGCGTTGCAGCATGGTGCCCAGCAACTCGGCTCCGGCGATGCCGCTGGAGGCGCCCATGCCCGCGTACAAGGTCACGCACCAGGCGGCGTCGCCGATCAGGACGACCCGCCCGCGGTGCCATCGTGGCATCTTGACCTGGTTCACGGAGTCGAACAGGTATTCCGGCGCCTGTTCGAACCGCGTGAACAACTCTTCCAGCAGCCGGCCAGTGGGTTCGGGGCCGAAGGCGGCGCGGATGGACTCGATCGGCGGACGGCGGAACTCGGCGTCGATGTCGCGCGTGCGGTAGGAGAACAGCAGGCTCGGCGTGTGGTCGGAGAAGGGGAAGATGATCGCTGAACGCCCCGGTTCGGCCAGGGACAGGCCCACGTCCAGGCCGAGACCCTCGATCGGCTGGTCAAGGACGGTGGCGCCGATCATGTAGTTGAGCGGGTGCAGGTACTTTTCGGGTCCGAAGGCCAGCTCGCGCACGGTCGAGCGCATCCCGTCGGCGCCCACCACCAGGTCGAAGCGCTCGGTGACGGTGGCCCCGGAGACGGTGTCGAGGAGGGTGACCTCGGCCGCGGAGTCGTCCTGCGTGATCTGGGTCGGCACCGTGGAGTAGCGGATCTCCACATCGGCGGGCAGCGCGGAGAACAGGGCCTGCTCGATGTCGCCGCGCAGTAGCTGCCGGGGGATGGCGGGCAGGGCGGCCGGGCTCATTCCGGGGCTGCGGCGCCCGGCCCGGTTCACGTCATGGCTGACCATCCGGGCGGGCGTCCGATCTCCGATCGCCTCCAGGACGCCGAGCCTGCGCGCGGGGGCGGCGCCTGCCTTGAACAACATGATGAAGTACCCGCCCGCACGACGGGCGGGTGCTCGTTCCACGACCACGGGCTCCCAGCCCACCTGGCGTAGCCGCAGCGCGGTGGCGAGTCCCGCGACGCCGAGGCCAACCACCAGAGCCCGGCCGCCCTTGCCCGTTTTTGTCATGACAGCTCCTCTTGTTCGCGTCCTGAGCAGAAGGCTAATTGAGAAACTGACCAAATTGGTTCTGGCGGTCAGTTCGTGCGGGTGAGATGCCTCACCGCCGGTTCTGGACCCTCGGAAGCGCCTTCGACATCACGGCCTCTCACGGGCCTCCAGACCCTCGCGCAAGGTGCCGTACGCAGGGGTCCAGCCGAGTTCCCTGGTGGCCTTGGCATGGGAGATGCGCATCGTCGTGTCGATCATCAGGCAGCCCAGATACGGCACGGCGAGCCGGAGCAACCATCTCGGCGTCACCACGGGCCGCGGGGTGCCGTGGGCTCGGGAGACCTCGGTGAGGAAGGCGCGCCAGCTTACCGGCTGGTCGTCCACGATGTTGTACGCCTCGCCGGCCCGGCCGCGTTCCATGGCCGCGACCGTGGCGGCGGCCGCGTCGTTCACGTGGACGAAGGAGGTGGTGGCGGTCTTGCCCCGAGGCAGGATGGGCGCCCGTTTGCGCATCATGTCGGCGAACATGTCGCTGAACGCGTTCTTGCCGTAGAACATCCCGTACCGCAGAGCGATGCCCTCGATGCCGTCGGCGGCGAACACCTGGCTTTCGGTGGCCATGCCGGCGTCGGTGACCAGGTCGCCGATGTTGCCGACGCGGGAGCCGAAGGTGTCGTCCTCGGTCAGGACGGTGTCGCCGTGATCGCGGTAGCCGTACCCGGTGATCAGTGATTGTGTGACGAACCGCCGCGCGCCGACCAGGCGCGCGGCCGCCAGGAGGTGCTCGGTCCCCCGGCCGCGCAGGGCAAGGGTGGGGTCGTCGGGGCGCAGGGTGCGCGGAGCGTTCCGCAGCGCTGTGGCCTGGTGCATGACCACGTCGGCGGACCGGCCGTCGACGGCGCGGAGCAACGCGTCCCGATCCAGTACATCGGCGATCACCGGGTCCGCGCCATGCTCGGCGACCAGTCGTCGCTTGGCGGGATCGCGGATGACGGCAGTCACCTCGTGACCCGCGCCGGCCAGCGCCGACAGCAGCGGTACCCCGATCGCGCCGGTCGCTCCGGCGAGCAGGACCTTCATCGCGCTTGCTCCTTGGTCGCTCGCGCGCGCAGATGCCGGGCCCGGAGGACAATGCCCACCAGTGCGAGGAGGGTCTGCGCGCCGATCACGTAGGGATCGCTCGCGGCGCCGCCGAGATGAGAGTCGATCGTGTGGTTGACCGTGTGGATCAAGCTGGCCGTCGCGAGGCCGACGAGGGCGACGAGGATGGCGTCCCGCCAGATCAGCGAGA
Organism: Nonomuraea sp. NPDC059007; assembly: GCF_042740555.1. NCBI lineage: Bacteria > Bacillati > Actinomycetota > Actinomycetes > Streptosporangiales > Streptosporangiaceae > Nonomuraea > Nonomuraea sp. NPDC059007. Next base: position 28,905 of record NZ_JBHYJD010000055.1, read on the forward strand.
CCAGCAGGGCGACCCCGATGCCCAGGTGGAAAGCACCCAAGTCATGCAGGAAATGAACATGATTGGGATAGTTGACGAACTCGGCGAACTCGCGTGGCCACCCCCACATCCAAACGCCGAAGTACAACGTGTAGAGCGCGCTGACGATCACGACAATCGTCGTCACAGCCCGTGTCATGAAGACCTCCTGCCTCGAATGAACATCGCAAGGACGGAGCAGCCGGCGTCGGTGTGACATGAGGGCGGCCCTTGTGGCACAGGTCACCGTGGCGCGATCTGTGGGGTGTGTGTCGTTGACGCCCGGCCCGGGTTGGTCGCACCGTCGAAGTGTGCAGAAACGTCAGATCGCCTTCGTCGTCTACCCGGGCTTCCAGTCGCTCGATCTTGTCGGACCGCACGAGGTGTTCAGCCGCGCGGAGACCTACGCCGCAACGATCGTGGCGCCGGAATCCGGGCTGGTGCGCGCCGAGAGCGGGCTGCCGGTCCACGTCGCGCACGGCCTGGCCGACCTGGATCCGGCGGGCTTCGACACGCTCATCGTGGCCGGCGGGTCGGGGGTTTACGCGGCCAGGTACGACCGGCGCCTGACCGCCTGGGTCGAGGCGGCGGCGGCGAGCGCCAGGCGGGTCGCCTCGGTGTGCAGCGGCACTTTCCTGCTGGCCGAGGCCGGGTTGCTGGACGGCCGCCGGGTCACCACCCACTGGAACAGGGCTCGGCGGCTGGCGCGGGAGTATCCGCGGGTCAGCGTCGATCCGGAGCCGATCTTCATTCGTGATGGGCGCATCTGGTCGTCGGCCGGGGTGACCGCGGGGATGGATCTGGCGCTCGCCCTGATGGAGGAGGATCTGGGCCAGCGGGTGGCGCTGGAGGTCGCGCGTGACCTGGTGCTGTTTCTGCGCAGGCCGGGCGGGCAGTCGCAGTTCAGCGTGGGGTTGTGGTCGGTACGGCCGGCCAGCGACCCCATCCGCGAGGCGGTGTCGTCGATCCATTCGGCGCCCGGCGCCCGGCACGACATCGCCGATCTGGCCGAGCAGGCGGGGCTCAGCACCCGCCACCTGCAACGTCGTTTCACCGCCGAGGTCGGCATCCCGCCCGCCGCCTATGTCGAACGTGTGCGGTTGGAGGCCGCGCAGCGAGCACTTGAGGAGGGCGGGGACCCCGTCGACGTCATCGCGCGCCGGTTGGGCTTCGGCACGGCCGAGACCTTGCGGCGTGCTTTCCATCGGCGCCTGGGGGTCGCCCCTTCGGACTATCGCGACCGATTCCGTTCCGCTCTGAGAGGATCGTCATGACCACCTACGGACTCCTGGTCTTCAACAGCGCCGAGGAACTCGACTTCGTCGGCCCCTGGGAGGTCTTCATGGCCTCCAGGATGCTCCGCGAAGACGCCGACACCGGCGTGCTCGTCGCCGAACGGTCCGAACCCGTCCAGTGCAGCAAGGGCATGCGCGTGCTGCCGCATCACACGCTCGATGACCATCCGCCGCTCGACGTGCTGCTGGTTCCCGGCGGCAACGGTGCGCGGCGGGTCGAGCCGAACAACCCGGTCGTGACCGGCTGGATCGCCAAGACCTCCGAGCGGGCCGCGTGGACGGTGGGCGTGTGCACGGGAGCGTTCCTGCTGCATGCCGCCGGGCCGGCGCGCGGCCGCCGCGTGGCCACCCACTGGAACCACGAGGACTCGCTGGAGGCTCTCGGCGACGTCACCGTCGTCCGTGACGCGCGTTACGTCGTGGACGGCAATCTCCTCACCAGCCAGGGCGTCTCCGCGGGGATCGACGCCGCGCTCTGGCTCGTGGGGCGGCTGCATGGACGCGAGCACGCGCGGGCCGTGCGCCGCATGATTCAGTACGAGCCGGCGCCGCCGTACATGGCCGACGAGCCGCTGGCGCTCTAGCGGGTGATTTATAGTTCACTGGCAAGTGCACTTACAGCAGGGGTGGCGCATGACCAGCTTGCATGACCTGACCGGTACGCTCGCCGCCAACGTGCGAGGAAACCGCCAGGCTCGCGGCTGGACGCTGGATGAGATGGCCGAGCGATGCGGTCTGAGCCGGCGCATGATCGTGCAGATCGAACAAGGGCAATCCAACCCCAGTATCGCCACCTTGTTGCGTATCTCCGATGCCCTCGGGCTGGGCCTGCCCCAGCTCGTGGCGCTTCAGCAGCCGCCCAAGCCGAAGGTCGTCCGTTCCGGGCAGGGCCCGCGGTTGTGGCGGGGGACTCACGGCGGCCACGCGCATCTGGTGGCCGGCTCGGGCCCGCCCGACGTGCTGGAGCTGTGGGATTGGACGCTCCATCCCGCGGAGTCGCACAGCAGTGAGGCACACTCGCCGGGCACCGTCGAACACCTGCTCGTCATCAGTGGCGAAGTCGATCTCCGGGTCTCCGACGAGGTGCGGCGCCTGCTTCCCGGTGACGCCGTGAGCTTCAACGGAGACCAGCCGCACAGCTATGCCAACGATCCGGACGCCGAGGGTCCGGCTCGATTCGCGCTCAGCGTTCTTCAACCCGGAGTGGGCGCCGCGACAGGCTGATGACAAGGGAGTGATCGCTCTGGATCCATCGATCGTCGACCAGCAACTGGACGCGGTGATCCGGTCATTGACCGCGACCGTCGACGGGGACGTGGTCGCCTCCGCGACGACCCTCACCCAGGAATACCCCCTCGCTCTGGAGAGCCTGTGGGAAGCGTGTACGGCCCAAGAGCGTCTGGCCAAGTGGCTGGGGCCTCACGGTGATCCATTCCGCCGGCATAGCGGCACAGCGATGGGAGCAATACGGAGCCGGTGAGACCGGTGTGGGCTGGGACATCTGGTTGCTGGCCCTGAGGTGGCACCTGGCCACCGGAGACGCGGTCGCCGGCGACATCATCAGCTGGACCGAGAGCGCCGCCGGCCACACCTTCGTCACCAACAGCAGTCGCAGGTGGGCGGACGCCTCCATCCTCGCCGGCACGCCGGAAGCCCAGGCGCGGGCCGCCGAATCCCGCATCACGTCGTTCTACGCGAATCACTGATTCCGCCACCCGGCTTGCACTAGAGAGTGCATTATGGTGCATTTCGGAAGGGTGCGGACAGCTCCGCGCTCCGAAAGGGAGTCCGGAATGGGGGCTGACGGAACGGCTACGCCTGCCGCTCACCCGTTTCCGCGTCGAACCAGGACGCGCCGGTCAGGTCCAGGTCGACCCGGCACTCGCTCCCGGGCGCGAACGTCAGGTCGCCCGGCATGCGCGCGTAGTGCAGTTCGGGGCCGTCCAGGGTGAAGGCGATCACGGTCTCGGCGCCCAGGTGTTCGACGACCACCACCTTGCCGCGTAGCCCGCCCGGTTCTGCGGAGATCGTCACCTTTTCCGCGCGTACGCCGAGCAGCCGCCCGTCCCGGGGCAGGAGGTTCATCGGCGGGCTGCCGATGAAGCGGGCGACGAAGGTGTTGGCCGGCCGGTCGTAGATCTCCTTCGGCGTGCCGTACTGCTGGATGACGCCCTCGTTCATCACGATGATGCGCGTGCCCATGGTCATCGCCTCGACCTGGTCGTGCGTGACGTACACGAAGCTCTTGCGTACCCGCTGGTAGAGCGCGCTGATCTCGGCGCGCATCTGCGTGCGCAGCTTGGCGTCGAGGTTCGACAGCGGCTCGTCGAGGAGGTAGAGCGACGGCTCACGCACCAGGGCGCGGGCGACGGCGACCCGCTGGCGCTGCCCACCGGACAGGGTCTTGGGACGCCGGTCCAGGTGCGCGGTCAGCTCCATCATCGCGGCCACCTCCTCCACGCGGTCGCGCACCGCGGGATCGCGCAGGAACTTCCGGCGCATCAGCCGGTTGACCACCGGGAAATGGTGATACCAGCGGAAACGGCCCATGAGCAGCGGGAAGGCGATGTTCGCCCGTACCGTCATGTGCGGATACAGGGCGTAGGACTGGAAGACGAAGGCGATACGCCGCTCGCGCGGTTCGAGCCCGTTCACCTTCACGCCGTCGAACTCCAGCGTGCCGCTGGTGATGTCGGTCAGCCCGGCGATCATGCGGAGCATGGTCGACTTCCCGCACCCGGAGGGCCCCAGCAGGACGAGGAACTCCTGGTCGGGAACCTCCGCGTCGAAGTTCTTGATGACGCTGACGTCACCGAAGCTCTTGGTGACCGCGTCGAAGCGAATGTTCGGCATCTAACCCTTCACCGACCCAGAGGTGAGCCCGCTCACGATCCTGCGCTGGACCAGCAGGAAGAAGATGATGGCCGGCACCGTGAAGATCAGGGCCGCGGTCATCACCGTGCCGAGCGGGGTGACGAACTCGCCGACGTAGGAGGCCAGCCCCTTGGACGCCGGCCACTTCTCCTTGTCGACCATGAACGTGTTGGCGAACAGGAATTCGTTCCACCCGTCGAAGAACGTGATGACGGCCGCCGCGGCCACCGACGGCATCACCAGCGGGAGGATGATCTGCGGGAGCATCGCGTACTGCGGGCAGCCGTCCACCCGCGCCGACTCTTCGATCTCGATCGGGATCCGGTCCATCGCGCTCTTCATGATCCACACGGCGACCGGCATCGCGAAGGCCGTATTGGCGAGCACGAGCCCGCCGAGGTCGTTGAGCAGCCCCACCACCAGGAAGATCGCGTAGAGCGGCACGACGACTAGTGCTTCGGGCAGCATCTGCGTGGCGAACAACGCGAAGCCGAACACGCCCTTCCCGCGGAACCGATAGCGAGAAAGGGCATAACCCGCCAGTACGGCGAGCAACAGGCTCAGCAGCGTCGTGCCGAACGCCACGAAGGCGCTGTTGGTCAGCCAGCCCAGCATCGGACCGAGCGCGCCGAAATCCAGCCCGCCAGGGTCGGGCACCAGCGGCGGCGACGCGGAGAAGATCTCCTCGGTGGTCCGCGTGGCCGTCGTCAGCATCCAGTAGAGCGGGAAGCCCGTGCCGATCACCAGCACGAGCACTGCGAGAAAACGCAGGATCCGGCCGATCACCACGCCTCCTCCCTTCTGTCGAGCAGGAAGTGGGCCACCGTCACCAGCGCCGCCAGCAGCAGTCCGACGGTTCCCAGCGCCGCCGACAACCCCAGGTCGGAGTTGAGGAACGACTCGCGGTACACGCTGATCACCACCGTGTTCGTGGCCTCGACCGGTCCGCCTTGGGTGAGCAGCCAGATGATGTCGAAGCGCCGCAGCGACCAGATCGTCATCAGCAGGGCCACGATCCTGAGCGTGGGGGTGAGGAACGGGAAGACGATGTCCCGGAAGGTGTTGACCGGGTCGGCGCCGTCCACCCGCGCCGACTCGTAGAGTTCGTCGGGCACCGACTGCAGCGCGGCGAGCACGACGAGCATGACGAAGGGGAAGACCTTCCAGATCGAGGCCACCGTGACCGCCGTCAGGGCCCAGGTGGTGTCGGTGAGCCAGCCTTGGCCGTCGAAACCGAGCGCGCGCACGCCCCGGTTCAGCACCCCGCTGTCGTTGTTGTAGATCCACACGAAGATCAGGGCGACCGCCACGGTCGGTACCGCCCAGGGCATCGTGAGGATGGTCCGCGCCGCCGTACGCCCGGGGAAGGTGCGGTTCAGCAGAACGGCGGCCAGCGTCCCGAGCAGGAGAGAACCGGCTACGGTCGCCGCCGAATAGACGAGGGTGACCACGAGCGAGTGGTAGAAGCCGGGCTCGCCCAGCAGGTTGGCATAGTGCTCGAACCCGATGAACTCTCCGGCCGTGGGATTGAGCAGCTTGGCGTCGGTGACGCTCAGCCACAGGCCGTTGAGCAGCGGCGCGGCGGTCAGCAGAACCAGGTAGACCGCCGCTCCCGCGATGAGGAGGTACGGCAAGCGCCGGGTCACGCCAGTTTCTCCGCCTCCTGTTGAGCCCGCTTCAGTGCCGCCGCCGGGTCCTCGTCCTGCACCAGGACCTTCTCGATCTCCTGCAGCACGATGTGCCTGATCTGGGGCGTCTTGGTCTCGAAGCCGTCGATCACCGCGTCGCTGGAGTTCGGCGCCTGTTCGCGGAAGGTCTCGACCCACGGGTTCTCGGTCAGGAACGCCCGCGGTGGCTGGGCGTCGGTGCCGATCACGCTGGCGCCCAGCGCGGCGGCGGCCGACTCCTGCGCCCGGGCCGAGAAGAACCACTTCAGCCAGTCCTTGGCCAGCGCCTTGTTCTTGCTGTTCTTGTTGATTCCGACGAAGAAGCTCGCGTGGCTGGAGCCCTGGCCGGGGAAGGGCAGTTTGCCCGCGCCGACCCCGCTCGCGCTGGGAACGGCCTGGTTACCGTTGACCATGGTGAACAACGCGGAGCTGTTGTCGATCATCATTCCGATCTTGCCCTCTTTGAACTTCGACCGGAAGGTGGAGGCGTCGTCGCCGACGGACATCGCGCCGCTGTCGTACATCTGCTTGTACGCGGTGACCGCCGCGACGTTCTCCGGGGAGTCGATGGTGAGCTTGCCGCCCCGCGACCAGCCGCCGCCGAACCCGTACGGCCAGTTGGAGAAGTCGATCCACCAGGGCGCCTCCTCGTTGATCTGATGCCGTACGGCGAAGCCGGGATTGCCGGTCTTGTCCTTGATGGCCTTGGCCGCCGCGACCAGGCCGGGCAGGTCGGTGGGCGGTTCGACCCCGGCCTCTTTCAGCAGCTTCTCGTTCCAGAACAACGCGTAGTTGACGATCTCCCAGGCGTACGCGAGCTGCTCCTCCTTGAAGACGGCCGCCTTGTTGCCGTTGTTCAGCTTGGCCTTGTCCTCGGGGGCGAGCACGTCACCGACCGGTTCGAGCAGGCCGTTCTGGGCCAGTTCCGGGAAGAAGGTATCGGGAATGAGGAGAATATCCGGCCCGCCGCGCGCGCCCATCTGCGTCTTGAGCGTGCTCTCGTAATCCTTGCGGGTGATCGCCTGCTGCTTCAGCCTGGCCTTGGGATTGGCCTGCTGGTAGCCGGTCACCGCTTTCCATAGCTGGTCACCGCGGTTGGGTTCGAGCCACTGGAAGTTCGCGAAGACGAGTTCCCCGCCCTCGTCGGCCGGCTTGCCCGTACCGCCGCCTCCGCCGCAAGCCGTCACGGCCAGCACCGCCGCCGTTAATAAGGCTCCGAGTTTGCGCATGGCCAAGTGTGGTCAGAACTTTTACAACGAATCAATATGCTGGACAAAAAATCTGTCAATGGGACACTGTCCGCGTGAGCGCCATCGAGGAGTTCGAGCCGCTGCTGCGCCCCATCATGAAGGCGATCGCGGCGGCCGTCGGCCCGCATTGCGAGGTCGTGCTGCATGACCTGTCACGCCACGACATGCACAAGACCATCGCCGCCATCGAGAACGGCCACGTGACCGGGCGTCAGGTGGGAGGCCCTTCGACCAACCTCGGCCTTGAGGTGCTCAAGACCGAGGCGGAGGACCACGACGAGTTCGGCTACCGGGCCCGTACCAAAGACGGCCGGGAACTGCGCTCCTCCTCGGTCTACATCCGCGACGACTCCGGGCGGGTGGTCGCGGCCTTCTGTATCAACGTGGACATGACACCCCTGCAGGCCGCACGGGCCAACCTGGCGGCGATCCTCGACGGGGACGCGCCGGTGCGCGAGGAGATCTTCGCGAGCGACATCGTCGAGGTGCTGGACAACCTCATCGAGACCGCGATCGGCGGGAGGTCAGTGGCCCTGATGTCCAAGGACGACAAGCTGGAGGTTCTCCGGTTCCTGGACGCCAAGGGGGCCTTCTTCGTGAAACGCTCCATCGACCGCATCGCCCGCCGGCTGGGCATTTCCCGGGTGACCGCGTACAACTACCTCGACCAGATCCGCACCACCCCGACGAAGCCCGCGCTCTGAAACGGCTGGGCAGGAAGCGTCCTTCCCGGGCAGGACGCCGTCGCCGATCCAGTCGGCGATGTGCCTGTCGGCGCACTTGTTGCCGTTGCCGAGGATCGCGTGGTTCCATCCCTCCACGGTGACGAACGCCGCCCGTCGTCCCAAGGCGCGACGGGTGGCGAGGGCCCCGCCCAGATCGGAGATCCGGTCTCGGGTGTTGTTCAGCATGAGGATGTTCCGCGGGCCGTACGCGTCGGCCCTGACCGGTTCGCCGGTCGGCTCGCCCGGCCAGAAGGCGCAGGCGCTGACGTTGGCGAATCCGCCCCGGGTGATGGGGTAGCGCCTGGCGTCCACCCGCGTGTTGCGCCGGTAGACCTCGATGTCACGCGGCCACGCGGTGTCGGAGCACTGAATGGCGAGAAAGGCGGAGACTTCCCGGTCGCCGTCGGCGGTGGCCCCGGTGGTCAAGGCGTTCAGGAGCGCTGCCACGGCCGGCTCTGGCGGGGCGCCCGGCAGCCTGCCGAGAAACTGGATCAGGCCGGCGAGGGAGGGGAAGGCGCCGTTGGAGCGAAGCAGCGCGTACGTCGCCCTGCGCAGCTCGCGCCCGTCCATGGTGAACGCGCCGACGCGGATCGGCGCCGCGTCCAGCCGGGTGCCCAGCGCGAGAAAACGGGCACGGACGGCGGCGGCCTCCGAGCCGAGACCAAGGGTCTGGTCCTGGCCGCCCGCCCATGCCGCGAAGTCGTCGAAACGGAGCTCGGAGGCCCGGCCGATCAGGCGGTTCTGGTGATACCAGCCGTGTTCGCTGTCGACATTGGAGTCCAGGGTGATCCGATCGGTGTGCGGGGTGAACATCGACGCGTACGCGACTCCCAGGTAGGTGCCGTAGGAGTTGCCGTAGAAGGAGATCTTCCGTTCGCCGAGCGCCTGGCGCAGCAGGTCCATGTCCCTGGCCGTGTTGGCGGTGGTGAGGTGAGGCAGAATGGCTCCGGCTCGGCGCTCGCAGGACGTGGCGATCGACTCCGCCGTGGCGGCGTCGTCGTGGTGCGGGAACGGCACCTGCGAGTACACGATCTGCTCGTCGGTCAGCCCGCAGGAGATCGCGTTGCTCCTGCCGGTTCCCCGCGGATCAAACCCGATCAGGTCGAACCGCGCGAACGCCCGTCGCACGGACGGCGGGCCGACTCCGGCCAGGCCCACGGTGTAGGCCAGTCCCGGCACCCCTGGGCCGCCGGGGTTGGCGAGCATCACACCCCGCCGGTCGGGACCGGTGGCGGGAACCCGGGACACGGCGATGCCGATGGTCTGTCCTCGCGGTTTCCCATGGTCCAAGGGCACGCGCAGGGTGGCGCACCTGGCCTCGGCGGGCCAGCCGCCGGAGGGTGCGGAATCGGCCGGGCACGGCCCCCAGTCCAGGGGCTCGCCCCCGGCCGCGGCCACCGCCGACGTGCAGGAAGCGGCCACGAGAGTCGCTAGAGCGATGATTTTGCCGATCACACGTGATCTCCTTCTCCGATGGACGAGACCACATCGTTTCCGGCCCCACGCCGAGGCGGCCACGGGCCTGGGCCCCCGATCATGGGGGCCTACACCCCCTGCGGGCGGGACGGTGACGCGGGAGAATGGGTCGTCATGCAAGGGGAGATGACCGCGCGGCGATTCGGCGCGCACGTCCGGCGCCGGATGGCGTCCGCAGGCGGCCTCGTGCTGGGCCTCCTCACCGGTGCCGCAGCGTTGTCCTTGGTGGTGCTGGTCGTGGCCGGGCTGATCCTGGTGCCGGTCGCCGGCCTTGGCCTGCCCGTTCTGATCGAGGCGCTGGTGCTGGTCAGGGCACTGGCCGGGCTGCACGGCCGATGGGCCGCGCGCGTGCTCGGCACCCCATCCTCCGGTTCGTACGGCGAGCGGCCCCAGCGCCGGCTCGGCGCGCGGTTGCGCGACCCGCGTACACGTCGCGAGATCCGCTGGCTGCTCGCCTGCGGGCCGGTCGCGGCCGGTACCACGCTCGTGCCCGGCGCGCTCGTGGCCGGGGCCGTGGCGGTGATGAGCAAGCCGAAAGATCTCGCCGGTACGGTGGCGCAGGCGTTCGCGGCCGCACTGCTGGTGCTGATCGCCTGGTTGCTGCTGCCCTGGCTGTGCCGCCTGCAGGCGAGGATCACGTGGAACCTCCTGGTTCCGGCCGATCGCGCCGAACTGGCCGCACGGGTGGCCGAGCTGACCGCCTCACGGTCGATGGCCGTCGACACGCAGGCGGCCGAGCTTCGGCGGATCGAACGTGATCTGCACGACGGCGCGCAGGCCCGGTTGGTCGCGCTCTCGATGAGCCTGGGACTGGCCGAGCAATCGATCGCCGGCGATCCCGAACAAGCCCGCCGCCTCGTGATGGAGGCCCGGGAGTCCGCGACCACCGCGCTGGCCGAACTCCGCGATCTGGTCCGGGGCGTTCATCCACCTGTCCTGGCCGACCGGGGCCTGCCGGGTGCGCTGGAGGCGGCCGCGCTGCTGTGCCCCGTGCCGGTGCGGGTGGAGGGCGGTGTGCAGGGGCGCCCGCCGGCGCCGGTGGAGTCGGCGGCCTACTTCGCCGCCGTCGAGGCGCTGACGAACGTGGCCAAGCACAGCTCGGCGGACCGCGCCTGGCTGGGCCTGGCCTACGACGGCGGCGTGTTGAGGTTGGTCGTGGGGGACGACGGTGTCGGCGGCGCGAGCCTGGATCATGGCAGGGGTCTGGCAGGGGTTCGGAGCCGGTTGTCCGTCTTCGACGGCACGCTCACCGTCCGCAGCCCGCGCGGCGGGCCGACCGAGATCATCATGGAGGTGCCATGCGCGTTGTCGTCGCCGAAGATCACGCTCTCCTCAGAGACGGGCTGATCCGGCTGCTGGTGGCGTACGACTTCGACGTCGTGGACGCCGTCGCCACCGGCCCGCTGCTGCTGGAGGCGTTGACCCGGCACCGGCCGGACATCGCCGTGGTGGATGTACGGCTGCCGCCGACCCTCACCGACGACGGCCTGCGAGCGGTCATCCAGGCACGACGCACCCAGCCCGGCCTGCCGGTCCTGATCCTGTCGCAGTACGTCGAACAGCTCTACGCCAAGGAACTCCTCTCCAGCGGCAGCGGGATCGGCTACCTGCTCAAGGACCGGATCGGCGATGTGACCGAGTTCGTCGACGCCGTCAGGAGAGTCGCCGCCGGAGGCACCGCGATGGACGGAGAAGTGATCGCACAACTCCTCACCCGGCGCGGCCGGGACGAACCGCTCGCCGACCTGACGCCCCGGGAACACGAGGTCCTGCGGCTCATGGCCGAGGGACGCTCGAACGCCGCCATCGCCGGACGGCTGTTCATCACCGAGAAGTCGGTCGGCAAGTACACGACCGGCATCTTCCTCAAACTGGGGCTCGCACCCTCTGACGACGACAATCGCCGCGTGCGGGCCGTCCTGACCTACTTGCAGTCCGATCCGCGTTAGGGCCGCTGCCGGTTGAGCAAAATTGCGCACTTGGAAATATTGACGATCGACCTGGGAGGCGACCGGCTGCGGGCCCGCTACGTGGTCGGCTGCGATGGCGGCCTATCGTGCGCAAGCGCGGCGGCATCGGGTTTCCGGCTCCACCAGCAGTGAGGTCTCCAGGATGGGCGAGGTGGAGCTGCCGGCCGCCGAGGCGCTCCGGCAGGTCTTCGGCGAACTCCTCCGGTACGACCACCCGCTCCAGGCCCTCACCACCTGGTTCGGGATTGCCAAGGAGTGACACGCTTCTACCTGTTCACGCCTCTGCCCGCGTACCACGAAGACCGGGTGGTTCTGATCGGGGACGCCGCCCATCCGATGACGCCCGACCTCGGTCAGGGAGCTGCGCCGGCCGCGGTCGTGCTCAGCGCCGAACTCGCCGGCATCCGTGCGGACGTCGACGCGGCGCTCGACCGCGTACGGAAGGCTCATGCGCGCCTGCGCCCGCTTCGCGAAACTCGCCCAGGCGCCGCATCCGGTCACCGCCGCCACGCGCAACCTGGTCACCAGGATGATCCCGGCGAAGGTGTTCCACGCCGCCGTCGAAAGGACCCTTGGCTGGACACCACCCGCCTGACCGGCCGGCGCCGGTAGTGCTCGAGCAGCCTATTGCTCGCCGTGGGTGGGGAGCCGCCGGTCAGGTTGACGAGCGTGCCGCCTGAAATTTCGGTGCGACCGGCGGTGGCCGCATTGATGATCTTGACAAACATATGCATGAGTTATATACATGAGTCATGTGTTATCGGACGGCCAATCTTCTCGGTGCGCTCGGCATCGCCCTGACCGATGCGCAGAATGCGGTGCTCGGGGCGTCGTCGGGGCTGGCGCCGACGGACGCGGCGGCGCTCAACGCGGTGGCGGTGGCGCCCGGATGCAGCATCGGGGCGATGCAGGTCGCTCTGGGGATCACGCAACCCGGCACGGTCCGCGCCGTGGATCGGCTCGCCGGCGCGGGGCTGGTGGAGCGTCGTGCGGGCATGGACGGTCGTACGGTGTCGCTCCATCTGACGTCGGCAGGCCAGGAACTGTGGCAACGGCAGGCTGACGCCCGCCTCGATTGGCTGCGGCAGGCGATCGAACGGTTGCCGGCCGCCGAACGTGCCGATGTCGAGCGGGTGATCTCGGCGCTGCTGACCGCCGTTACCGGTGACGAGGAGTCGGCGGAGCGGATCTGCCGGTTGTGCGATGAATACCGCTGCCCGCAGGATCGGTGCCCCGTTACCCTCGCGATAGGACCGGGCTCATGAAGGCCGGTGGGCCGCTGCTGATGGTCGCCAGCGCGGCTACGTGGGCCGCCGGGCTGGTGCTGACCAAGGTGGCGCTCGACGTGACCGGGGCGGCTCCCGGCTCGGTGCTGGTGGTGCAGCTGATCGCTTCCGTTGGCGCACTCGCCGTCGCCTGCTCGCTCACCCGATGCTCGCTCAAGGGCGCGTGGCGGCAGGGCTGGGTCGGTCTGCTGGAGCCTGGGGTCGCCTACCAGTTCGCCCTCGCCGGGCTCGCGCTCACCAGCGCCGCCAACGCGAGCGTGCTGGGGAGCCTGGAGCCGGTGATGGTGCCGCTCATCGCCTGGGCGCTGCTACGCCAGCGACCGCAGCGGCGGCTCATCGTCGTCATCGGGGGCGCCACGGTGGGATCGGCGCTGGTGTCGTTCTCGTCCGGCGCAGGGGGCGGTTCGTGGGCAGGAGACGGCCTCGTCGTCGCGAGCGTGGTCGCGGCCGCTGTCTATGTGGTGGTGGCCTCCAGGCAGGTCGCCGCCACCGGGCCGCTGGCGGCGGCGCTCACGCAGCAGGTGTGGGCGCTGGGGTTCGTGATCGCCTGTCAGCTCATGCTGGGGGGCCAGTTGGTGTGGTCCTCGGCCACGCCTGCCCAGCTTCTGCTGGTCGCCGCGGCGGGCGTCCTCAACTACGCGTTGCCGTTCTGGCTCTATCTGACTGCCCTCACGCGGATGCCGGTGGCGCGCGCGGCCACCTACCTCACCCTGATCCCGGTGTTCGGGGTGCTGGGCGCGGTGCTCGTGCTGGGGGAGCGCCTGACGTGGCTCGACCTCGTCGGCGGCGTCCTCGTGGTCGGCAGCCTGGTCGTCGACGCGCGCAGGGCCCCCGCGGACGACGGCGTACGCGACAAAGAGGAAGCTCGACTCGGCAACCCTGACCCTTGCCCATAATGCACTTCAAAGTGCATTATGGTGCACTATGGGAACGGATACGGCTGACATGGGCTTCAGCACCCTCGCAGTGCATGGCGGGGTGGCTCTCGATCCCGTCACAGGAGCCATCGGGCCGCACATCGCGACCTCGACGAACTTCGCCGCGGAGTACGGAAGCATAGGATTCAGCGCCGAGGCCACGGTCGAGGCGGAGGTGCCCTTCGCCTACGCACGCGAAGGCCATCCGAACGCGGCCCAACTCGAAGAGAAGCTGGCTCTGCTGGACGGCGCGCAGGCGGCGGTGGTGTTCGCCACGGGGATCGCGGCGATCTCGGGACTGATGCTTCAGGTGCTCTCGCCCGGCGATCACCTGCTGGTCAGTGACGTCAGCTATGCCGGCACCGCTGAACTCACCCGGGGGCTTTTGCCCGGCCTGGGGATCGAGGTGAGCATCGCCGACATGTCGGATCTCGACGACGTCCGCGCGGCGTTGCGTCCGAACACCCGCCTCATCTACGCCGAGACGCCGTGTAACCCGGTACTCAAGCTGGCGGACATATCGGCACTCGCGCAGATCGCGCACGACCATGGAGCGGAGCTGTGCGTCGACGGGACCTTCGCCACACCCGCGGTCACCCGCCCCCTGCGTCTCGGGGCCGACTACGTGGTGTACTCCCTGACCAAATACATGGGCGGTCATGGCGACGCACTGGGGGGAGCGGTGCTCGGCAGGGCGGAACCGATGGATCGCCTGCGGCGCCACATCGGGGTTCACCTCGGCGGCACCCTCAGCGCCTTCAACTGCTGGCTCATCCTTCGCGGGCTGGAGACGTTGCCGATCCGGATGGCCGCCCACGCGCGAGGAGCCACGCGGGTGGCGCGCTTCCTTCAAGATCATCCCAAGGTCCTGTCGGTCCGGTATCCCGGACTGCCGTCCCACCCGCAACACGCCCTGGCTCGGCGACAGATGATCAGCCCGTCCGGCATGGTGTCCTTCACGGTCGCGGACCATGAGAAGTTCGGTCGGGGACTCAAGGGCAACCTGCGGGTCTTCTCTTACGCGGCCTCGCTGGGCCTGACGCGAAGCCTCATTCTGGAGGCCCGGACGGCCGACCTTCAGCGCACGACCTTCAAGCTCGACGCGGAGCACCTCCGGCGCTACCGGGACTGGGCGGGCGAAGGATTCTTCCGTTTGTCGATCGGGCTGGAGGATCCAGAGGACCTGTGCGCCGACCTCGAACGGGCCCTGTCAGTGATCTAGCGGCCCTCGGGACGGATGAAGACAGGGGCTCAACGAACGTCACACCCGCGAGACCGGACGCGGCCGTGGTCGAGTTCGATGACCTGGTCGGCGCGGGCGAGGGTGGCCGGCCGGTTGGACACCACGAGCAGCGTCGTGCGCCGATCGGCCAGGAGCCGGTCCCATAGCCGTCCCTCGGTCTCGACGTCGAGTGCGCTGGAGACGTCGTCGAGCACGAGGAGGTCGGGGTGACGCACCAGTGCCCGGGCGATCGCCGCACGCTGGATCTGCCCTCCGGACAGGCGTACGCCGCGAGCGCCGATCTTGGTGTCCAGACCGTCGGGCAGGGAGCCGAGGTCGTCGTCCAGGACGGCGGTCCGGAGTGCGGCCGTCAGACCCGCGCCGGTGGGTTCGGATCCGAGCAGGATGTTGTCGCGAAGGGACTCGCTGAACAGCATCGGCACCTGCGGCACGTACGCGGAGTGCGGCGGGATGAAGAAGGCGCCCCGGTTCCCGACCGGCCGGCCGTTCCACCACACCGTTCCGGACTGGGCGGGCAGGAGCCCGAGCAGGGCGCGCAGCAGGGTGGTCTTGCCCGCTCCTGCCGGGCCGCTGACAACGGTGAGGGTGCCGCCGGTCACGGACAGGTCCACCTCGTGAACGCCGCGGCCGGAGATCGCGTTCACGCTGGTGAGCCCCTGGACGCGCAAGCTCCGGAGCCTGCCGGCACGCGGCGGCGTCGTGTGGCCGGGCCGGCGCGCCACCAGGTCCGCCGGCGATTGCGTGGGGAGCAGTTCGCTCAGGCGCTCGATCGCCACCCCGGACTGGCGGTGCCGGGTGAGCAGACGGCCACCGTAGTGCGGCAGGTAGACGAGCGTGCCGGTGTAGGCGGTGAAGAGGGCGAGATCGCCGATGGTGAAATCGCCACGTCGCATCGCGGGTACGGCGAGCATCAGCACCAGCCCGACGCTCACATCCACGGTCGTGCGGTTGAACGCCGACAACAACGCGCTGATGAGCTGATCGCGCAGCCCGGCCGCACGGCGTTGCTCGTTGAGCAGGTCGAGCCGCCGCAGGACCCCGTCGCCGGCCTGCGCCGCCTTGATCGCGAGAACCGCGCCGAACACCTCACCGAGCAGCCGGGTCACCGCGGCGGACGCCTGCCGGTAGGCGACCCGGTGCGAGCGGATCCGGTGGCCGGCCATCCGGGCGCCGATCATCATCGCGGTCAGGGGCAGCACCACGGCGACAGCCACGAGGGGATCGACTCTCAGCATGATCGTCATGGCTCCGGCGGCGAAGGCCAGTTTTCCCACCACGTAGACGCCCGTGTCGGCGAATCCGAGGAAGTCATCCACGTCGTCGCGGAACCGGCTGATCGCCTCACCACTTGACGCCGGCAGGACGGCCCGAGGCCCCCGTACCTGGGCGCGGAGGAGATTGCCCCTGAGCAGCCCGCGCATGGACTCCATGCAGATCGTCCACAACATTCCGCCCCAGACGACGCCCATCCGGACGGCCTCCACCGCGATGAGCACGGCGATCAGCTCGTACGTCCCCCATCCGGCAGAGGCGGCGCCGGTGAGTGAGTCGAAGATCTTCTGCAGCAGCCAGCCGGTGATCAGCCCGAGGCCGTTGGACGTGACGAGCAGGAGGACGACGGCCGAGAACAGTCCTATCCGGTGGCGGGCCACCTTCAGGGTAAGTCGGATGGTCATCTCGCGGCCCCGCCGGCGGTGGTGAGCAACTGGGCGAAACGGGACGAGGGGTCGGTGGTGAGGTCCTCCCGGCAACCGTGTTCCACGATGCGGCCCCGGCTCAGGACGGCTATCTCGTCGGCGCGATCGAGGGTGGCGAGCCGATGGGCGATGAGGATCGCGGTACGTCCCTCGATCAGGGTGTCGACGGCCCGTTCGATGCGCGCCTCGCTGACCGGATCCAGGCGCGAGGTCGCCTCATCCAGGATCACCAGTCCCGGATCCCGCAGAAACACCCGGGCGAAGGCGACGAGCTGGGCCTCACCGGCCGACACGCCGGCCGCCCCGATCCCCACCATGGTGTCCAGGCCATCGGGCAGCGCTCGGTACCACGGCCCGAGCTGGAGCTGCTGGAGCACCTCGACCAGGCGAGCATCGGTGGCGGGCTGCGCACCGAACAAGGTGAGATTGTCCCGGACGGAAGCGTCGAAGAGCTGTACGTTCTGAGTGACCAGGCCGACACTGCCGCGAAGGCTGTTCAGGCGTGCCTCACGGAGATCCACGCCGCCCAGCCGCACCACTCCGCCGGAGGGGTCCGCCAGCCGGAGCATGAGGCGGACCAGGCTTGTCTTCCCGCTGCCAGTACGGCCGGCCACTCCCAGGACCGAGCCGGGCTTCAGGTATAGGTCGATGTCATCCAGAACCGGTACGCCTTCCCGGTAGGCGAAGCGGACCCGCTTCAGCTCCACCGAGAGCGGCCCCGAGGGGATCGTGGCCCGGCCGTCGTCGCCGATCGACGGCGATTCGTTCAGTAGTTCCTGGACACGGGTGAACCCCGCGATCGCCTCCTGGGCCTTCTGCACCTGTGAGGAGATCTGCTCCAGCGGATCGCGCAGCAAGGTGGTGTATCGGAACAACAGGTAAACGGTACCCAGGGTGATCGCCCCGGAATGGAACAGCGCCGTCCCCGCGCCGAGGCTGCAGGCACTGCCGACCGCGAACACCGCAAGGGTGATGACGTAGATGCTCCGGGTGGCGACGGCAGCGCGCGCGGATGCCCGGAGCAGCGCGTCCTGCGCCCGCTGGAAGCGTCCCAGGGCGTGCGCGCCCCCGCCGTTGGCGCGCAGGTCCTCGGCGCCGGACAACCTCTCCTCGATTTCGCCGAACAGCGTGGCCGAGGCGGCCCGCCGTTCCGCGGCCCGAGGGACTGCGGCGTGCCGCAGGCGAACCAGCGTGACTCCGGCGACCGCGACGAACCCGGCCAGGCCGAGGCCTACGCGCCAATCCTCGATGAGGACGAGCACGAGCACGCCGGACAGCGTCAGGACGCTACTGATCATCTGAACCGCGAAAGTGGAGACGAACGATGACAGCGCGGTGATGTCACCATCGGTCCGCTCGATCATTTCACCGGGTGTCCGGCTGTCGTGGAAGGACAGATCCAGGTCCAGAATGTGGCGCGTCACCTTCGTACGGAGTGCGTTGGTGACGCGCCAGGACAAGTGCGTGGCTCCGTAGACGGAGCCGACGGACACCACCTGCTGGATGACGGAGACCAGCAGGTAGGCGCCGACCAGCCACCACAGGGCCGACCACCGGCCGCTCGCCACCTCATCGATGAACACCCTCAGCAATTGCGGACCGGCCAGCGGCAATGCCGAGCTCGCGGCGAGCAGCAGGCCCAGCCCTGCCAACCGGGCGCGCCTTCCCCGGGCGAGCACGCCGAACAACTGCCTGTAGGACGGATTGCTCGCGGATCGGCTTCGCAACGTCCCGCCTCCCCATCAATTGCCTGAGTCAGTCACATGTTCTCCCTGCATCGTGGCAAGACCGGGGAGGGGTGTACACGACGCGTACCCCACCAATCACGCCTCGCTGTTGATCGCACGTCTCAGAGCACGCGCCGGACCATTGGCAGCGCGCGAACGGCGGCCGCCACCATCCAGCACAAGGGAAGCGAGAGGACCGCCGCGAGGGCGAACTTCACCAGCGCTCCAGCGGGGAGGCCGGAGAGCGCGACAGACACCACAACGAGCACGCTCGCGTGCAGGACATAGACGGCGTACGCATGAGCGGACATGAAGCGGCCGAGGGGACCCGGCGCCGCCGTGAATCTCCGGCTGAACAGTCCGAGCATCCCCAGGGACATGCCCACGCAGTAGACGCCGTCGAAAAGTCCATGCGCCACCTGCGCGATGAGTGCCGTGCCTCCCAGCGCGACGGGCAAGAGGGGCAGGGCCGCCACAGCGGCGGCGGCGAACCCCCAGCCGGTAGCCCGCGCCGGGATGGCCGCCAGCCAGCCGCGCCGGTAGGCGATCACCCCGGCGGTGAACATGCAGATGTACTGCGGCAGGTAGTCCGGGACGGGAAACTGCACCACGGGGACGCGCTCAAGGGGCAGCACGCGCCAGAGGACGCCGAGCACCGCGAGGAGCGCGGCGAAGCCGATCACGGTGCGTGCCCGCAGCCGCGTGGCCGGCCGCGGGGGAGGTGCCGGGCGAAGTGCCCGGATGACGGCATAGGCCGCCACGAAGATCATGAGCGTCACCAGGAACCAGCCCGGACCCTGCTCGAGCTCACGAAGGTAGAAGTCCAGGTAGGGGACCGGGGCCCGGGCGTTCTCCCAGCGATACAGCGGCAGCTTGGCGAGCGGAACGACGGCGAAGACCAGCAGGATCAGCGGGATTCCCAGCCTGATCACCCGATCGGTGAGGAACCGCCGTCCGCCCTTCCGGTCGTAGGAGCCGGGTACCAAGTAGGCGGAGATCAGGAAGAAGAGTCCCATGAAGTAGGTCTGGTTGAGCAAGAGGAAAAGGTCCAGCAGCCGGTCCCATTCGCCTGGCGGCGACGGCTTTCCCATGCTCGGCTCGTGGTAGTACCACAGGTCGAAGCTCCCGTACGTCAGGGCGACGTGATGCAGGACCACGAGTACGGTCAGCAGCACGCGCACGCGGTCGAGGTAGTGCAGCCTTTCGGCGGTGATGGTCACGGGCGCCACGCTAGGAACGAAGAGAGGCGCAGGTAATGGGCCTGGCTCCCGGCCGGGGTGGGGGCTGGCACCCATACCGTCCAGGCCGCCCGCGTGGTTTCATCGATCGGGTGGGAAGGCCGTGGGGGAGCGACGCCGGCAGAGGCGCACGGATGCTCATGTTCGCCGCGGCCCCCGTGCGAGGTCTGGCGCTCGCCCTGCCGGCGATGCTGGGGCCGCCGCTCCTGGTCGTCTTGTTCGTCACCGGGCACATGGGCCTGCCGTCTCCGGCCTTCTTCCTTGAGCACGCCCGCCGCCTGCCGGCTCTGGCCCGGTGGCTGGCGGGGCGATGGGGCGGGGTGGAGATCCCCTCGCCCTACCGTCCGGCGCCGGAGCAGCCCGAGCGCGACGCCGATGGGTGGTATCACGACGGCGATGATCTGTACCGTTCCGCATTCGTACCGGCCTATCTGGCGCGGCTGAGATGGATCGCCGGCGATTCCGCGACCGTGCGTGACCTGTGGTGGATGGCACTCAACCCGGTGATCGGCGCTCCGATCGCTCTGCTGTCTCCGGCTCTGCTCGGTTGCGGTCTCGTAGCGGCGTGGCTGCGGTTCCCGGTTGCCGGCGGCGCGGCCGTTCTGCTCGGAATCGCGGTGGGTCCGGCGTCGCTGCACTGGCACGCCCGCTGGACCAGGGTGCTGCTCGCACCCACACGCGCGAACCCGGGAAGGGTGCTCGATCCGCGTATCGTCGCCGGTGTACGGCTGTGCGCGAGCATGGGGCTGGCCTTCATGGCGGCGGCCCTGGCGGCGGTTCAGGTGCTGGCGATCGTCGTGACGGCGACGAGGCTGTGGCCGGACATCGTGCCGGCCGGTCGCCGATTCGTGTCCTGGCGCCGGGCACAGATGGGTGAGTGGACGGGCGCGCGGATCGCGGAGCCGTACCACAGGGAACCTCCACCGCCTCTGCCAGACCACAACGGGATGTACCGGACGGCCTGGGGGGAGTTCGGCACGCTGCATCGCACGCGAGAGTCCGCGGCCCGCGCGCAGCGATGGCAGTGGACCGTGCGGGATCCAGCCTCGTGGCGCGATCTCGCCTGGTTGTCGCTGGAGCTCCCTGCCGCCACCGTGGTGCTCGCCGGGCCGGCCGCGCTGATCGCCGGCGGCCTCGTGCTCTGCTGGCTGTGGATGTGGATCAACCTCCTGCGCTTGGCCGGCGCGCAACTGCCGTGGTCGCCTGATGACCTGCTCCACGCCTTGTTGCCCGCGCTGGCCGGTGTACCCATGCCGGTGGTCGCTCTGGCCGCCGCCGCGCTCGGCATCGCCGTCAGTCCCGCGCCGTTGCGCTGGCACGCTCGCCTGAGCCGATCGCTGCTCGCGCCCACCAAGGCGGCGGTGATGACCCGGCGGATCGGCGAGCTGGCGACCAGCCGGACGCAGCTCAGCGATGCGCAGGCCGTCGAGCTGCGTCGGATCGAGCGCGACCTGCACGACGGCGCGCAGACCCGATGGATCGCCGTGGGCATCGCCCTGGGAGCGGCCGAGGATCTCATCACGCGAGACCCGGAGGCCGCCAGGGACATGGTCGCCAAGGCCAAGGACCTGTCGGTGAGCGCGCTCGGCGAGCTCCGCGAGCTCATCCGTGGTATCCATCCACCGGTACTCGCCGATCGGGGGCTCGCGGACGCCGTACGCACTCTCGCACTGGACGCACCGCTGGATGCCGACGTGCGGGTGGCGGTCGGCGGCAAGATCGCCCCGCCGATCGAGGCGGCGGTCTACTTCGGCGTCAGCGAACTACTCGCCAACATCGCCAAGCACGCGGAGGCCAAGAAGGTCGTGGTCGACCTGCGACACGCGGACGGGGTGCTGAAAGCCACCGTCACCGATGACGGCAGGGGCGGCGCGACGGCGAGACCCGGTGGTGGTCTGCACGGCATCCGGCGCCGGCTCGAGGGGTTCGACGGCGTCCTCACCCTTGTCAGTCCGCCCGGCGGGCCTACCGTAGCGACCTTGGAGATCCCATGCGCGTTGTCCTCGCCGAGGACGCATTCCTCCTCCGAGAAGGGCTCATCCACCTGCTGAAGGCGCACGGCATCACGGTCGTGGCCGCCGTGGACACCGGCGAGGACCTGCTCGTCGCGCTCGCCGCGCACGGGCCCGACCTGGCGATCGTCGATGTACGGCTACCGCCCGGCTACACCGACGAGGGCGTGCGGGCCGCTCTGGAGGCGCGCCGGCGTCACCCCGGATTCCCGGTGCTCGTGCTCTCGCAGTACGTCGAGCAGATCTACGCCAGGGAACTGCTGGCGGACGGCGTCGGCGGCGTCGGCTACCTCCTCAAGGACAGCATCTTCGACACCGGCCACTTCGTCGACGCCTTGCGCAGGGTCGCATCGGGCGGAACCGCCATGGATCCAGAGGTGATCGCCAAGCTGCTCGGCGGTACCTCACCGCAGCACCCGGTGGCGCGGCTGACCCCGCGCGAGAGGGAGGTGCTCCAGCTCATGGCCCAGGGGCGATCGAACGCGGCCATCGCGGGGGCGTTGTACGTCAGCGAGGGGACGGTCGGCAAGCACATCGCCGCCATCTTCACCAAGCTGGACATCGAGGCCACCAACGACATCCATCGGCGTGTGCTGGCCGTGCTGGCCTACCTGAATCGGACATAGCACCCCAGGCGACAGGCCTGCGACAGCTCGACGTAAGCCAGTGTTTCCAGGCTATGAACACCCTCTGAACGCACGGTCGGACAGGAAGGCTCCATGCACTTACGCCCGGATCTGATCATCCGCTGTGGGAATACCTTTGCCGGTCTCGTCATTCCCTACGCCATCCTGGGGGGCATCTCAGCCTTCTTGACCGTCCCCGATCCGGTCGCCCTCGGCCTGCTCGTCGTAGCCGTCGTGGCGATGCCATACCTGGCCGTCCGCGGCTACCGGATGGCGATCATCTGCACGCCCGCGACCGTCACCGTGCGAGGTTGGCTGCGCAGCCGCACCATGTCGATCGAGGATGTGGTCGACGCCGGCGATCTCCTCTCGGGCCGCCTGCTGCGGCTGGATGCGAACGGACGCGTGCGCACGACACCGGTGATCGCCTTCGTCACGATCGTCACCGCCTTCAGCCGCACAAAGGAGCACAACCTCCTGGCTCGGCAGCGGCTGCGGGACTGGATCGTCCGCCACCAGAGCGGCTCGGCCAGGCGCCGGAATACGGCGGCCTTGAGACGCAGGCCGGTCAGGAGACGCCTGCTGTGGCTGGGCGGGAGCTTTGACGATGTGATCGGCTGGGTGTTCATCGCGGTGATGCTGATCTGCGGAGGGCTCCTCGTGGAGGGGCTGCCGGCAGAGATCCGTGCCGCTCAGGGCCAGGGCCGGCCCGGGACGTTCACCGCGGCCGAACTCGACTGTGATCGTGCCATCTGCTCTTGGAACGGCGCCTTCCGCTCTCACGACGGGACGGAGATCAAGGGCGAGGCATGGCTGTACGGCACGCACGCCGACGACATGCAGGCCGGCGACCAGGTCGAGGCGCTGGACACCGGTCATGCCCACAAGGTTTTCACGCCCGGCACCCACGACCTCATCTCCTGCTCGATCGCTCTGATCGTGATGGTGATCCTCGGCTGGTACGGGTTCTGGCGCCTAAGAGGCGCCCGCCGAAAACGCCTGGCCGAACTGAGAGCGTACGGGGGCAGGTCCAGGCGCTGAGGCCGACCGCGCCAGGTTTTCCGACGAACGCCTGCGCATGCCGCCCCGCCTCCACCAGCTTCTCGCGCAGTGCGGTGGTATCAGAAGCATTGGGCCTATTCATCATGGGTTGCGGTGCGCAGCGGGGTTTCGCGGATCAGCCAGGCGATGGTGAAGGCGGCGACGGACAGGGCGGCGGCGCCGATGAGGATCACGTGCAGGCCCGCGGTCACGGCCAGCCGGACCGCGTCGGCCACCTGGGCGGGCAGGTCCGGCAGCAGGGCGGGGGTGAGGTCGCCACGCGTGGTCAGCCGGTCGGTGGCGGCCGGGCCCAGGTGGGTGGTCAGGTCGTCGCGTACCCGGGCGGCGTACAGGGTGCCCAGCAAGGCGATGCCGAGTGAGCCGCCGATGGTGCGCAGCAGCGTGAGGGTGCCGCTGGCGGCGCCCATGTCGCGCGGGCCGGCGCTGTTCATGGTGATCAGGGTGGTGCTCTGCAGTACCAGGCCCAGGCCTGCGCCGATGGGGAGGGTCAGGGCCGAGGCGAGCGCGGCAGGGGTGTCCGCGTCGAGCGGGAACAGTGCCAGCGCGCCGCCGGCCATGAGGGCCGCGCCGAGGATCGGGTAGGCGCGGTAGCGGCCGTTCGCGCTGATGAGGCGACCGGTGAGCAACTGGGCGCCGAGCATGCCGAACATCAGCGGGAGCAGCAGCATGCCGCTGGCCGCCGGGGAGGAGCCCTGCACGAGCTGCAGGTACTGCGGCAGGTAGTTGGTGACGGTGAGCATCACCGCGCCGACCAGGAAGCTCAGGACCTGGGCGAGGGTGAAGTCGCGGTTGGTGAACAGCCGGGGCGGGATGATCGGCTCGGCGGTGCGGCGTTCGACGGCCACGAACGCGGCCAGGGCCAGCGCGCCGGCCGCGCCGAGCGCCCAGGGCCAGGAGGTGCCGCCCGCCAGCAGGGTCAGGGCCACGATGGCGACGGTCAGCAGCACCGCTCCGGCGTAATCGATGCGCGGCCGGCCCCGCTCCGCAGGTGGCAGGTGGATCCTGGTGGCGATGAGCAGCAGCGCGAGGGCGCCGATGGGCAGGTTGACGTAGAAGGTCCAGCGCCAGCTGAGGTGGTCGGTGAGCAGCCCGCCCAGCAGCGGCCCGCCGACGTAGGCGACGGGCATGATGGCGCCGATCATCGATTGCAGCCTGCCGCTGTCGCGGGGCGGGACCAGGACGCCGATGATGGCCAGCGCGCCGACCATGAGCCCGCCGGCGCCGAGCCCCTGCACGGCGCGGAAGGCGATGAGCTGCGGCATGGTCTGAGCCAGGCCGCACAGCGCGGATCCGGCCAGGAACAGCACGATGGAGCAGACGAAGATGGCCTTGCGGCCGAGCAGGTCGCCGAGCTTGCCCCAGAGCGGGGTGGTCGCCGCGGCGGCGAGCATGTACGCGGTCACCACCCCCGGCAACTGGTCCAGGCCACCGAGGTCACCGGCGATGGTGGGCAGCGCGGTGCCCACGATCAGGCCGTCGAGCATGGCCAGGAACATGCCGGTCAGCAGCCCGAAGACACCCAGGCGTGACATGGCCACTCAGACGGCGTAGGGGCGGGCGGACCTGGCCTCGCACAGCGATCGCGCCCACCAGGCGAGCCGGTCCAGCATGACCTTGGCGGCGGCATCGGCGGCCGGGTCGATGGCCTTGCCGTCGCCGTCGAACTGCGCCCACGGATGCTGCAGGCCGACGGTGTCACGCAGGGTGACGGCGTGCAGCTCGGCCAGGACGAGCCGGAGCTGCTCGACCGCGCGCAGCCCGGCGGAGAAGGCGCCGTAGGAGACGAACGCGACGGGCTTGGCCTGCCATTCGACGCCGTGCCAGTCAATGGCGTTCTTCAGCGCGGCCGGGAAGCTGTGGTTGTACTCGGGTGTCACGATCACGAAGGCGTCGGCCGCCGCCAGGCGCGGTGAGACGGCCGCCAGCAGATCTCTGTCCTCTTGAGAGGACGGCGGCTGGCCGAGCACCGGCAGGACGGTCGGCAGTGGGGTCTCGGCCAGGTCGATCAGGTCGGCGCTCATGTCGCCGCGCTGATGGAGGTGGTCCAGCAGCCAGTTCGCCACGGCGGGTCCGAAGCGTCCCTCGCGGGTGCTGCCGAGAATGACGGAGATCTTGAGCACGACACTTCCTTCTGTGTACGCTGTATTGGGCGGATACAACGTACACATGAGCGTGTACGTTGTCTACTGTCGGTACGTTGTATCGGCAGGCGAGGAGAAGGGGCAACGGCATGACGACCGACAAGGGCGCACCGCTATGGGAGCGGCTCGAACGGCCCGCACCAGCTCCACGCCAGACGTTGTCCCCCCAGCGCATCGCCTCGGCCGCCGTCGCGGTCGCCGACGCCGAGGGCCTGGAGGCCATCACGATGCGCCGCCTGGCCACGGAACTGGGCGTCGCTCCCATGGCGCCCTACCGCTACGTGTCAGGCAAGGACGACCTGCTGGAACTCATGGTCGACCACGTCTACGCGGGCATGCGCGTGCCCGGCGACCTCGGCTGGCGGGAGAGCCTGCACGCGCTGGCCGTACGCACTCGCGAGCTGATGCTGGAGCACCGGTGGCTGGCGCAGCTCCCACCGCGGACCAGGCTCGCCCTGACACCCAGCCGTATGGCCGTGGCCGAGCAGTCTCTGACGGCGCTCGACGGCCTGGGCCTGGACCCCGACACGATGATGGGCATCTTCCGCAGCGTGGACGCCTACGTGCACGGCGCGATGAGTCACGACAGCGCCGTCGACGCGTTCATGAGCGAGCAGAGCCTGTCCACCAGCGACGAACTGCGCACCGAACTCGCCCCTCTGATGGCCTGGCACATGCGCACCGGCCATTACCCCACGTATCAGCACTACCTGCGCACCGCCACCCGCAAGGACGACAGCCAATGGCAGTTCGACCTCGGCCTCAACTGCCTCCTGGAGGGCATCGCCGGCCGCCTGAAGATTTAGCGTGCCAGGGGTACCAGGGGTCTGACCTGGCAGCGTCGTGCGGGCTGCCGAGCTGGTCTTCCTCTCCTATCCGAAGGCGTCTAACGTGATCGTCAGATACGTCGATCCGGAGGCGTCCATTGGACTTCGCGGTCTGGTTGAGCGGGCTGATAGCTCTTGCCGGAGTCGGATTGGGCGGTCTGTTGTCGTCCCGGGCGCAAGATCGGGCATGGAAACGCGAGGAACAACGACGCTGGCGAGAAGCGCGGCGCTCGACGTATGGGGATTTCGTGGCCGCGGTCAGGGAATACCGGTCGTTCGTGTCCGGGCCGGACACCTCGGTGGAGGTGTGGATGCACCCTGATGGGACCCGTCTCATCCCGGCCATAGGCCCCGGGGGTGCCGAGTACCAGACGAAGATGGAGGCGGCCTTCACCGCGGTCCAGATGGTGGCTCGTGACCAGGAGACCGTGGACAAGGCGCATTTCCTCGCCGGCATTGCGCGCCGTGTCGCGGTCGCTCGCGTCGTTTACGGCCCCGGCAAGGTGCCGAGCGATCTGGATGAGAGCCTGTTCACCGCGGAGCGCGACTTCCTCAACTCCGCGCGCCGCGACCTGGGCCTCAACGACATGGACGAAGTCCCCTTCCCCGAGGCTCTGGCGGACATTGATGACACCCTGAAAGCGGCATTCCACGGGCATCACGGCGAATCGAAGTCGACCTAGGGAGCAGGTTGCTCCTGCGGCCGGGCGACGGTCGTGATCAGTCCATGTTCCTGGGTGAGGATCGCCGCCTGCATACGATTGGCCGGCCCGAGGCGTCCAAGTAGGGCGATCTCGGCGTTGGAGAGTCCGCGGGCCAGCACCCTGTCGCCGAGCCCGCTCCTCAGGTGCGCCCCCGGCCAGACCAGGGGCGACGGTGCCACCCAGCCAGCGATTGACGCGGCCTCGATCGGCCGCCGCGCCACCGAACGCCCAGGTCCGGGTGGACGGCATGATCACCGTCCAGAACCACAGTCTCCGGCCGGGTCAGGCGGTGACCCGGCGCGCTCGGTGGCCGATCCGTATCAGTGGTCCCGTCCGGGTTGGGGGAGTGTGTCGCTGGCGTGTGCTGGGGTGGTGCTGTTTCGGATGGAAGCTCCCGCCCAGATGAGGCCGATCAGGAGCGGGTAGACGGCGCAGCGTTCGACGAGGCCGATGAGGACGTTGGCCCCTGAGCCGGCGAGGGTGAGGAAGCCCACCAGGGCTACGAGGCCGATCACGCCGAAGATGACCATGGCCTTGCCGGTCTTCTGGGTGATTGCGATGTCTCGGTGCAGTCGTCCAAGAATGATGATGAGTACGTTGCCGCCGAAGATGCCGGCGAAGGCGCCCAATGCGTGATAGTCGATGGCCGCGTTGTTCGCTGTTTCGCCGGATCCGGGGAAGAAGGCCAGCAGGACGCCGCCGGCAGCCAGCAGGGCTGCCGGTGTGAGCACTGCCCAGCGGCGCCGGCCATGCAGCCCCCTGAGCATGGCGGTGCCGATGAACAGGGTGATTCCGAAGAGGAAGAAGCCGGTGTTCATGACCCACGCGAGCGGCGAGTACATGAACTGCCCGAATGCCTCTGTGGGGCCGTGGACGCCGAGGTTGCTGATGTAGTGGTGGGTGTAGCTGTAGGGAGGATTCGTCCATGCCGCGGCAGCGATGAATTCGGCGAGGAAGAAGATCATTCCTCCGGCGATGAGTACGGCGCCGGCGGTGCGACGTTGCATCATCCGGTGATCGCCTGGGGCGAGCGGCTCGGTCTTTAGGTCGTTCACGGTTGCCTTCTTTCGGGGGCTCACGATGATGTCCGTGGCTGTTTGGGGGCGTTGGCGGGGTTTTCCGGTGGCGTCCCGGGTCCGCTGGTTCGAGGTCGGCGCCTGGTTGGTCTAGGGGCCTTGTAGCTGGTATCAGTACATTACTGTACCGACACCAGTTTAGGTGTCAAGCCAACTATTAGCTGGATCCAGTACGATGGCGGGCATGAGCGATGTGCACCAAGCGGGGCGGCGGGAGCGTAAGAAGGCCGCGACCCGGGCGTTGATCATGGAAGCCGCGCACGAGCTGTTCTTTGAGCGTGGTTTCGACGACGTGAGCGTGCGCGAGATCGCCGACAAGGCCGATGTGTCGCCGACCACCGTCTTCGCGCACTTCCCGCAGAAAGAGGCCCTCGCGTTCGGCGACGAGGACGAGCGGCATGAGCAGCTCGTGGCGGCAATACGTGACCGACCGGCGGGGACCTCGATCTCCGCCGCGCTGAAGGCGCACTACCTCGCTGAGATCGCCGGGTTCGGGTCCGAACCCCAACGTCAGATGCTCGCTCTGATGGAGCAGACACCCGCCCTCGTCGAGTACGCCGAACGCATGTGGTTCCGCCACGAAGACGCCCTAATCGCAGCGATCACCGCAGATTTCGGGCTCACCGAACCGAGCGACGAGATCCGGTTCTACGTCCGGTTCGCCCTCCAGATACAACTCAACGCCACCCGCGACGCCGATCCGGAGTCGACCATCGATGCGGGGTTCCGACTCCTCGATGAGGGCTGGATGCACTACCAGGACGGAGCCAAGCCCGAGTTTCGGGCGTGATCCACCCCCTGGTTCAGGAGGAAGTTGTACGAGCCGCGCACCTTGCCGATTCGCTTCGCCACTTCCGCGCCGGCTCGATGGCGCGCTGAGCTTTGCCATGGGAACTCCTCTGGCATCAGATGCGTCGGCAACCGTGACCATGAATATCGATCAGTCCATGCCTCGTGATCAACCCTCATAGCGGCTCGGTATGAGGTCTGTAACCTGCAACTGGACCCTACGGAGGAGCGGTGAGAACAGTTCTCTACATAGAAGGGCCCTTTCCTGAAACCACTCGCTCAAGATGCTGTTCGCGATTCACCTGCGCCCGTCGGGGCATTGAGCCTGATTGCCGCGGCTGATCCTTTGTGAGACGTTGACGTCTGCGGAGGAGAGTTCGGGGCGGAGGGACCAGTGAAACGGTTCCGTTTGATCGCCGTCATCGCGGCCCTGTTGACGAGCGTGGGTGTGGTCATCATCGTGGTGGCCCGGTTCCAGCCAGACACGCTGCTGCGTATCGACATCCCAGGCCTGCCCCCGAACACAGCGGCGAGGGTGGTGGTTTCCGGCCCGCAATCCACCACCTACACCGTCACCGCCACGGACGTGCGGGCTGTGCCGCCAGGTCACTACAGCTTGGCCATTCACCCTGTTCGGAGTGGCGCGCAGGTCTACTACCCCACCGATGACGTTCGGCGCGTCACTGTAGTTCAAGGCCGTGCCACAACTGCGAGGGCGGCATATCGGGTGGTCATCCCGGATACGACGACGGTGCTTCAGCCTGCGCGAGATGTTGTCCAGGTGCGAGGCGCGCAGGTCCATGTCCGGGCCGGCTCGCCAATGGCAGGCGCGCTGGCGGTTGGGCGCTATTTGATTTCGGGAGAGGGCCCGGGAGTTCCGCACATGCTCGTGCGTCGAGTTGAGGCTACGCGGCGTGCTGGTGATCGGATCATCGTCGACACCGCCCCAGCCGCGTTGGAGGACGCTCTTCCCGCTGGAGTGGTCCGCGTCCGCCAGCGAAGCCTTTCCCTGATGCGGCCGGTGGCCCACACGGATGATCCGCTTGCCTCGGTGGAGTTCTCGGCCGACACCAAATTGCGAGCCTGTTCGACGAAGGATGAAGAGAGTGCCGTTTCGGCCAAGATTACCTATGAGCTAAAGGAGGCGTCTTTCGACTTCACCGGAGACGGTCCGGAGGTGGCGTGGAAGAAGGCGTTCGGCGTTCCGTACGCGCCGAAATCCGTCTCACTCGCGATCGGCGCCCAGCTGACCCTCACGCACGGGATAGAGGCGGATATCGAGGCTGCACTCACGTGCGAGATGGAGCGCGAGGTTCCCCTAGGCTGCGCCAGCCTCCCTGGAGAAATCGCCAGGATCGGGCCGATCTCACTGGAATGCGAGTTCAACATTATCGGCAAGGCCAAGGCCGAGGCGAAGGCGACCTGGCACTCCGGCAAGATCGAGGCCCAGACACGGATCGGATTCGAGGCCGGCTACGACTCCGATGATGGCGGATTTCATGGCGACGCCGACCTGGACAACGACCTGTTGAACAACCCGCCGGACATTCCCGAGCACGAGTCGTCGTTCGGCGCCTCGCTGGGCTTTGAGATTGGGTTGAAGGGGAAAGACCCGATTCCCTTTGGTACGGCCGAGGTGAGCCTTGGCTTCCGTGTCACCGCCGGCCCTGAAATCACCAGCTCACGACAGGAGTTCAAGGGTGAGTTCAAGATTGAGCCGGAGCTGAAGGCCGAAGGGAAGATCGGTGCCTTCGGCCAGGAGATCAAAGCCGACGGCACCGTCAACCTGGGAGATCGGGTTTTCACACTGTGGCGCATCCCGCGGGCCACCCCCATCCCCACCCCATCCCTGTCGGCTCCCGTCTCTGACCCAGCTCGGACGCCGTCTTCCTCGTCGAGGCCGGACATGCCGCGCTTCTTCCTGCAGGAGTGGGGCACCGGCGGAGGGAATTGCTGCTACGGGATCATCCGCCGCAACTACACGGGCCAGTTCGGGACCCGTGCGGGCGCCGGCACCGCAAGGGATGTGTATGTGGTGCTCTGGCCGGCCGGTGAGAACCTGGCTGGGCGTGTCACCCGCGCAACGCGTGAGCGAGCCCGGGGGCTTCACGCCCGGACAGAAGAGATCTCCTCTCTTCAGGGTGCGCCAGTCCGGGTTGAACGAACCGGGCGGCATACGATCAAGGTGTTCGTCGATGGCGAACTGTTCAGCTCCCTGTGCGACATCCCGATCGACGATGGGCGGCCGCCCACATGTGTCTGGAGGTAACCTCGCCGGTCCGTTCAACGGAGGCTCGCACAGCTTCGGATCCCGGGCCGTTCGGCCGCCCTGCCAGGGAGCCGCGCATCGAGGTAGAACTGGAGATCGTTCGGGTGATCGACCCGTCTGGCCCCCCAACCCGCTACTGCGTCCGTTACGGAGGCGCAGGAGGGGTGACCTGAGGGTGGGAGTGGCTGGCCATCGTCCGCTCGAACCGGGCTCAGCCGTTTGAAGCGGCGAGTGCGACGGGATTGCCATCGGGATCCGCGACGTAGGCCACGCGTTCGCCCCAGGGCATGTCTTCCGGTTCTCGCAAGACAGTGCCGCCGTGCTGCTTCAGTTCACCCACCGCGGTGTCCACGTCGGAGACGTAGACGAACATCTCGAACCGAACGCCGTCGGAGATCGCTGCGCCGTAACGCTCATGCGGCCACTCCGCGGCAACCACGGCGATCTCGGCCGAATCCCGGCGTAGCCCCACATAGCCCGGTTCGCCCTGCTCGGGGAGCTGGAAATGCCGCTGGAATCCCAGCCACTCATAGAACTGCGCCGTGGTATTCACGTGCCTGGCGAAGACAACGGGAAACGCACGAGTCACCATGCACCGAGGCTACTCCCGGGGTCTGGGTCCATTCCTGCGCGCCGGTTCAGCGGACAAGGTGAACTGGATCGTGGTGCTGGGGGTGCGGGCCGGAGCGCCATGGCGGGACGTGGCTGACAGGTTGGGGTGGACTCCACAGCCTGCCGGGGCCCATCAGCGTGCGGCCCTGCATGCCCGAGTCGCCCGGTGGAGCACGGTAGGAGCCCGCAGATCACGCACTCGGGCGTTCCCGCTGCGGCTTGTCGATCAAGCTGCATCTGGTGTGCGAGCAGGGTCAGCGACGATTCGCGCTGGTACTGACGGCCTCGATGCCAGGCGGTTGCCCGCGGTCATAGCCCCGCCGGCGACGACCAGCTCTGGGCGTCAACCACGCCCGCAAGGGCATCCATGGAATCGGTCAGTCGCCGGAAGTCGTGGCTTGACCTGGGTAATGTCCGCGGTAGACGGCCCCACTGATCAGGTCCACGAGATTCCTTGCGTGCTGGATAGTGCGTGGGATGCCGATCCGAGATCCGTCACGGATCCGCACCTTGGCGGCCGGGCCCCACTCGCCCTCGCTGAAGTTGTAGTTGACGGCGTCTATGTCGTCCCAGGGGATCGAGCGTGTGCCGCGGGCGTCGACGTGGACGAAGCCACCCTGGTAAAGCTGGAATTGTTCGTCGCGATGCCGCCGGTAGCGGACCACGTTCCGGGTCGAGAAGGCCATGACGGTGAAGGCCAGGCCGGCCACCGAGGCGAAGCCGCCGATCGGGACGACGTGGCCGGAGGAAGACGGGGTGAGATCCCACGCCATCGCTCCGACGGTGGCCACCAAGACTGCCGCGCTGATCACCGATACCCGGATCGACGACTTCACTGGTCGTGGCGGCGGCTGGTTGCCGAACACGTGCACCAGCGTTCCAAGATTGCGGTTTCCGCCACGGGCCGCCCGCATTACGACGATCTTTTCTGCCTGCGTACGGCTGAGCTCCCGCATCACGCGGCGGTGCTTCCAACTGTCGCGTATCCACAGCGGAAAGCCCGTAAGGCACAACATGAACAGCACCCCACCCACAAACACTCCTACGGGGAGGTACCACGACGACATATCTTCCTCCTCTCTCCGTCGTCATGCCGCCGGCGCCGCGCCAGAAATGTGCCCGGTTGCGCTGTTCTCGCAAGTGTGCAACTGGTTCGCCCTCGCGTAATCCTGCGGCGCACACTCATCGTCCCACCGCAAGCCCAAGAGCGCTGCTACATCTCACCGACGTCGCTTCCCGTTCAAAAGCGCACTCGTCAGATGCGGCGCATGATCGCGTCCAGCAGCCGCTCGACCCTTCCGGTCATGGCATTGCATCGACCGGAGCGCGTTCGGCCACCTGCGCGGGGGTGGGAGCGATGCCACGATCAGCCTCGGTTTCATAAGCCGGGCGGAGTCGTTCAGTCCAGCGGGCTCGGGTGCCCGGTGCTGAAGGCGGCCTCCCAGGCTGCTCGGCGTGTTTCCGGGGCGGCTGCATCGATCCGGCTCCGAAAGGTCCTGCCGCGACCTGCGCATCGTGGATCCGCGCGGCCATGGCAGCGATCTGGCGCAGTGAGCCTCCGGGCCGGTTGGTGTGACATCCAGCCGGCCAGGAAGCCGCGTCACGAGGAGGGCTGGGTGCCCGTCAGATCCGTGTCAGCGGTTATCGGTTCGGTGCCGGAAGTCCGGCGTCGTGAATGGCGGAAGTGTCGCGTCTGAGGGCGCCAGCGGCGGCCCTTGCGGTGCCGCCGCTGGGTCACACCGACGGTATGGCGTGTGGTCAGAACTCGCGAACCGTAACTTCGCCGGAATCAAGGAGCGCGCCAAGGATCTGCGCGCTGCCGTCACCCCTACCAGGGCCGAGGACTGCGCCACCCAGGCTGCCAGGTGAGAACACGACCCTGACCGGGGGACCACGCGGGGACGGGGCGGCCGCTCGCGCGCTCCCGCGAGGTCAGTCGTTGACCCGGGGTGACCAGGCGCCGTCGCCGTCGGGGTAGAACCGGGTGGTCACGACGTTCCACCAGCCCCAGCGGCCCCGGGTGGACTGGTATTGCGTGGCCTTGTAGCCGCCGCCGAAGGCGGTGTTGACGATCGGGCCGCCCAGGCAGGTGCCGGCCGCGCCGCCTGATTCGGCGGTAGCCGTACAGGCGAAGCGGAAGCCGCGGCCGTCGAGCACGTCCAGCCAGTCGGTGTTGGGGCCGAAGTCATTGGTGAAGGGGCTGTAGAGCCCGAAACGGGCTTTGCCACCGGAGATCATGCTGCACTGCGCGACCGGGCCGAAGCCGGTGGACAGCGAGGGCCGTTGGCAGTTGATCCAGCCTTGGTCGCTTTGAACGGCCACGATCCGGATGTCTCCGGGAGCGAGCGCGGCGGCGCCCGCGGGCGGTGGGCCCGCCTGGTCGACCAGCGGGAAGGTGGGGTCGGCGTGCGCCGTGGCGGGGGTGAGCGCCAGCGCGAGGAGCGGTACGGCGAGCAGGGCGAGAGCCTGTAAGGAGCGACGTGCCATGAGCGTGCCTTCCTTGTCCGGGTCTGCGAACCGTGCGCCCTCACCATCCCCTGGAGCTCCAGACCCGACAAGACCCAAACTGGATTCGGAATCCAATAAGGTCATCGCTGTGCAAATGTCCCGAATCGGCGCCTCGTTCACGAGTAAAAGCCCGTCGGCGGGCTTCGCCCTTGGCGGCGACGATCCCCGGCTGTCGCAGGCGCAACTCGCCCGCTGTACGCCAGGGGGTGCGGGAACGGCATCGCCGCCGGCGCAGGGCGGTGCGCGGGTTCTCGTGGAGGGTCTTGGCCATGATGAGCTGAGGCGACACGTTGACCCGGCTGTGGCGGGTTGAGCGCCGGGAACCTCCGGTGCGAGCCTGCCAACGGTTGGGAGGAATCTTCTCCGGCTTGGTTGTTCGTCGGCGACCGCTCAGGTTGAATAACTTTTGAATAGGTTATCTCTGGGGAGGGGTCATGGAGGCGATCAACGAGTGCTTCCGCACCCACGCGTCGCTGGTCCGGTCGTACCTGCGCCGGCTGATCCCGTGGCAGGAGGTCGACGACGTCTCGCAGGTGGTCTTCGCCGAGGTGTGGCGGTCAAGAGAGCGCTATGACCCGGACCGGAGCCTGGAGACGTGGCTGCTGAGCATCGCCCACCGGCGAGCCGTCGACCATCTGCGGGTACGGCGCCTGAGCACGGTCTCGCTCGACGCGGTGGCGGATCCGCCGGGGCAGGACGGGCGGGTCGACATCGAACGGCTGGCCGACCGTGACCGGGTCCGGCAGGCGCTGGCCGTACTGCCCGATCCGCAGCGTGAGGCCATCGAGCTGGCGTACTACGGCGAGCTCAGCCAGCGCGAGATCGCCGAACGCCTGCACGTGCCCCTCGGCACGGTCAAGGCCAGGACCGCGCGTGGACTGCACCGCCTGCACACCCTCCTGGCGGCGGCATGAACCGGCCGGTGATCGCCGTCTCCAGTTGCCTGCTGGGCGAGCCGGTCCGGTTCAACGGCGGCCACAGCCGCGACCGGTTCCTCACCGGGTTGCTGGCGCCGTTCGTCGAGTGGATGCCGATCTGCCCGGAGATGGAGCTCGGACTCGGCGCGCCGCGTGACACCCTGCGCCTGGAGAACGAGGCTGCCGGGCCGCGCCTGAAGGTGCGCAGGACCCGCGTGGACCTCACCGACCGGATGGCCGCCCTGGCCGAGCGCCGCGCCGCCGTCCTCGACGTGGACGGGTACGTGTTCAAGGCCAGGAGCCCGACCTGCGGGATCCACGGGGTGGCGCTCTACCCCGTGGACGGCCCGCCGATCGACCGCCGCCATCGGGGCCTGTTCGCCGACGCCATCCTGCGCGCGCATCCGCTGCTTCCGGTGGAGGACGAAGGGCGGCTGAACGACGCGCTCCTGCGGGAGTCCTTCGTCGAGCGGGTGTTCGCGCACGCGCGGTTGCGCGAGCTGCTGGCCGGCGACTGGCGCCCGAGGGACCTGGTGGCCTTCCACTCCCGGCACAAGATGCAGATCCTCGCCCATGACCCCGCCGGATACCGGCAGGCGGGCCGGATCGTGGCCGGTGCGGGCCGCGGCGCGCGCGAGGAACTGGCTCGCGCCTACGCGGACGCCTTCCGAGGGTCGCTGGCGAAAAGGGCGACCCCGGGCAGGACCGTCAACGTGCTGCATCACTGCCTGGGCATGCTGACCCTGGACAAGGCCCGGCGCGACGACTTGCTCGCGGTCATCGACTCCTACCGGGCGGGCCTGGTGCCGCTCAGCGTACCCGCCACGTTGCTGCGCCACCACGCGCGCGGGCAGGACGCCGGATACGTACGCGATCAAAGCTACTTCGCCCCTTATCCCGACACGCTGCGGCTGCGCAACCATGTGCCCGCGTGATCAGCTCAAAGGGCGGTGAATCATGGCGCTCTGCCTGGTGACCGGGGCGAGCGGCTACATCGGCGGGCGTCTCGTGCCCAGCCTGCTGGCCGCGGGCCACCAGGTACGCTGCATGGTCCGCTCACCCGCGCGCCTGCGCGACCTGCCCTGGGCCGCCCGGACCGAGATCGTCGCCGCCGACGCGCTCGACGCCGACGGCACGCGGGCGGCGCTGCAGGGCGTGGAGGTGGCCTACTACCTGATTCACACCATGGGCGGAGGACGGGACTTCGCCGCCGCCGACCGCCGGGCCGCGCACGTCTTCGCCGAGGCGGCCGCGGCCGCGGGCGTGGGCAGGATCGTCTATCTGGGCGGGCTGACGACCGATGAGGATCTGTCACCGCACCTGCGCTCGCGAGCCGAGGTGGCGCGGGTCCTGCTCGACGGCGCGGTGCCCGCCGTCGTGCTGCGCGCGGGTGTGATCATCGGCTCGGGTTCCGCCTCGTTCGAGATGCTCAGGCATCTCACCGAACGGCTGCCGCTGATGACGGCCCCGCGCTGGGTGCACACCCGGACCCAGCCCATCGCCGTCCGCGACGTGCTCCGCTACCTGACCGCCTGGGCGTCGGTGCCCGGTGAGGCCGACCGCGCCTTCGACATCGGCGGCCCGGACGTGCTCACCTACGCCGACATGATGCGCGGCTACGCCGCCACGGCAGGCCTGCGGCCCCGGCTGATCATCTCGGTACCGCTGCTGAGCCCCTGGCTGTCCAGCCTCTGGGTCGGACTGGTCACCCCTGTCCCCGCCGCCATCGCCCGGCCCCTGGTGGAGTCGCTGCGCAACGAGACCGTCTGCCGGGAACACGACATATCCCGATACGTCCCCGACCCTCCGGACGACCTGATCGGCTTCCGCCGCGCGTGCGAGCTGGCGCTCAAGAAGATCAAGGAGGCCGACGTCGCCACCCGCTGGTCCTCGGCCTCCACCCCGGGCGCGCCGAGCGACCCGCTGCCCACCGACCCCGGCTGGGCCGGCGGCAGCCTCTACATCGACCACCGCACCCAGCGCACCGACGTCGCGCCCGAGGCGCTGTGGCGGGTCATCGAAGCGATCGGCGGCGAGAACGGCTGGTACTCCCTGCCCGTCGCCTGGCGCCTGCGCGGCGTCCTCGACCGCGTCATGGGCGGTGTGGGCCTGCGACGCGGCCGCCGCCATCCGCGCCTGCTGCGGGTGGGCGACACCATCGACTTCTGGCGCGTGGAGGAGATCGAGCCCGGCCGGCTCCTGCGCCTGCGCGCCGAGATGCGGCTGCCCGGACTGGCCTGGCTCGAGCTCGGGATCCAGACCAAGGACGGGCAGACGCTCTACGAACAGCGCGCGCTGTTCCACCCGCACGGGCTGGCCGGACACGTGTACTGGTGGGCGCTGGCGCCGTTCCACCGGCTCATCTTCGGCAGGATGCCGCGCAACGTGATCGCCGCCGCGGCGCCGATCACGTCAGCGCCGCGGTGATCGCCCGCACGGCGTCCTCCAGCGAGCCGACCCGCACGGCCGCGCGCGGCAACTCATCCCGCCAGCCCGGCCCGCCCACCATGAGCCGGTACGGCGGGCGCAGCGCGGGCAGCGCGCCCAGCGGCTCCGGATCCCCGGTCGCCCGCTGCTGCGACCACACGAACACCACCCCCGGCGACAGCGCCCGCATCGCCCCGGCCAGCGCGGCCGGCGGCGTGCGGGCGCCCAGCACCCGGCTTTCCACCCGGCACCGCGTCGCCAGCACCGCGGCCAGCGCGTAGACGGGCAGGCTGTGCTGCTCGTCCTCGGCACACGCCAGCAGCGCCGGACGTTCGTTGACGGGCGCGGCCGGCCGGCCGATCAGCGGATGCAGGGCCGCCATCACCCGGTCGGAGAACACGTGCTCGACGTCGATCCCCGCCCCCGTGCGCTCCTGGCCCCTGCTGATCGTCTCGAAGACCGGCAGGACCAGCCGTTGCCACGTCCACGCCACGCCGTACCTGCTCAGCGCCGCCGACAGGCCCTCGTCGAGCGTGCGGCCGTCCAGCACCGCCGCCGCCCGCGCCAGCATGTCCGCCGATGGCACCGCCGCCTCCGGC